>DAOUGX010000083.1:0-16477 GCA_034428855.1 Anaerolineaceae bacterium
TTTATTTTCCTGAATATGGCTGGATTCCGTTTGAACCGACACCATCGCAAGCTGTGCCAGCTTATTCCATGATGAATGCGGAGATCTTAGAATCTGACCTGAATCTTTCTAGTTCTAACCCTCAAGGAAAAGGGTGGATTTGGCTGCAAATACTCTTAATAATGGGGATTGGTTTGGGTGTTGTTTTTCTCATCTGGATTCTGGTGGGTTTTGTGCGATCGCATATGCAGGAGAAAAAATTGGCTTTGCACCCGGCTGCCAGGCTATACAGAAGATTAAGGATGCAGCTGGCTAATGCTGGAATATCGGCTGGGCCGAATGTCACACCCCGTGAGTTTTTGGTGATGGCAGAAGAACCATTATCAAAATTCCCAAAAATTCAGGGGATTCTGGTTTACGGAACTGATTTGTTTGAACAGAGTTTTTTCAGCATGAACGAGCCGGATGAGGATCAAATAATGGAGTTGAAGAGGAAAAATAACAATTTATTTCTGGATAAGACTCATTTGAAATTCACTTATTTATGGAAAAATTACTTTACCACGAAACCAGGAAGGAAATAACAAAAAATATTCAACTCAATGATTTGATTAACAATTTTGATAGAAAACCGTTCACCATGATTGCATTTTCACGGTTATGATCTACACTTAAGTACGGATTGGTTCGAAATCCAAAAGCCAGATCGGGGAGTATTATCCTGCGAGAGGGTGAGGAATTTCCAGTATTCGGTTAGCCAGTAAGATGCTAGAATTAGAATGTTTTTGATCTACAAGTTCCCAGAAAAAGGTGAAGGAAGATGGCTTATACCAGTCACGGTCGACATGAAAAAATGATGTATGGGGGTATAAAGCTGTATGCAGGAACTTCCTGCCCGACATTAGCGCAAAAGGTTGCGGATTATCTCAGATTGAATTTAATGGATCGCGACATCATTCAATTTCCCAATGAGAATCTGTTTGTAAAACTTCATAGCAGTGTGCGCGGACAGGATTGTTATGTGATGCAAACAACCTCTCCGCCTGTGCACCGCAATCTGATGGAGTTATTGATCCTGATCCAGACGCTGCGATTGGATTCAGCTGCTCGTATCACTGCTGTCATTCCGTACCTGTGTTACGCCCGGTCAGATAAAAAAGATCAGCCTCGTGTACCCATCACAGCTCGTCTGGTAGCGGACATGATTCAGACTGCCGGTGCTGATCGTTATATCACCATGGATCTGCATGCCGGTCAAATTCAGGGCTTTTTCTCCATTCCTGGGGATGTGCTATCCGCCTTTTCGTTACAACTGGATTATCTGAAATCTCTGAAACCCAACATGGTGGAACCAGTGGTGGTGACAGCGGACCTGGGATTTGCCAAAAAAGGCCGTAATTATGCAGCTGCTCTGGATGTACCGATGGCATTCATTGAAAAACGCCGTGCGGGAAATGATGCCAAGGCTAAAGCATTAAACCTAATTGGTAATGTCAATGGCAGGGATGTGATCATCGTGGACGATGAAGTCGATACCGGTGGGTCGATGGTGGAGGCTGTGAATTTGTTGAAAGATAATGGAGCTCGTGATATTTATATCTCTTTTGTACACGCCAGCTTATCCGCTAATGCAGCTGAACGGATGGGAGCTTTACCGGTCAAACAATTTATTACCACGGATACGATTCCAATTACGAAGGAAAAAGAAGCCTTTTTCAGCGGTCGATTGCGCATATTAACCATCTCTAAATTGATTGGTGAAGTGGTCCGTCGAGCCAATGAGGGTCGTAGTGTAGGTGAATTGTTCAACGAATAGAGCTTGAGCATGCCAGAACTACCAGAAGTTGAAACCATTTGCAGGGCATTGAGAGCCGGGGGTCGCGATGCTCCTGCCATTTTACAATGGCGGATTCTTCGGGCAGAAGTTCTCTGGAAAAAATCCCTGGCTGAACCGGGAGTGGATGAATTCTTAGCACGGGTGCCGGGTCAGCTGGTGGTTGATGTTTATCGTCGGGGAAAATTTATTGTCATTCAATTGAGTGATGATTTTCTGGTGATTCATTTGCGCATGAGTGGCGATTTACGCGTGGAGTTGAATGAAATTAACCTGCTCACCCATGATCGCCTGGTGATCTGGTTTGAGAACGGGTATCACCTGGCCTTCAATGACACCCGCAAGTTTGGCAGAGCCTGGTTGGTGAAAGATACGAAAAAGCTATTCGCGCGTTTGGGGCTGGAACCATTGGAACTGGATGACTTCGAAGTTTTTTACCAGCGACTAAATCAACGCAAACGACAGTTGAAACCGCTGTTGATGGATCAGACATTTCTATCCGGATTAGGAAATATTTACACAGACGAAGCCTTACACATTGCAGGTTTACATCCTTTGTCGAACGCAGCTGATGTATCCAGGGAACAAGCACGTAAGTTACTGGATGCCATCCAGCAGGTATTAAATAAAGGAATCGAACGCAATGGAGCCAGTATTGATTGGATATACCGGGGGGGTAGTTTTCAGAACGAATTTCGGGTGTATGGTCGTAGTGGACAGACGTGCCCGAATTGTGGTACATTAATTGAAAAGATCGTGGTAGGTCAAAGAGGAACTCATTTCTGTCCTGTTTGCCAACCAGAATCCCATTCTTTGCGCACACCAGAAAAGAAAGGTTGAGTAACATGGCCATTCAATCCGATTTGATTGTGTATCTCTTTTTCGGACTCGCTGGTATTTTATTATTGGGTTTTATAGGCTTTTTAATTTATTATTTTTCCAAACCAACAAAAAAACCTGAAATGAATGATCGCACCACGCCTTTATCAGAAGTTGTCAAGAATGAACCGGAGACAGAATCGGTTAAGGAAGTGGTCAAAGATGTTTCTCATAGCCGATTGGTAACTTTGGGACGCTCGGTCAAAGATGATCGTTTCGCCGTTTTGTTTGGTGATGATTGGATCAGTGATCCTGCTCAACTGAGCTTTGTCCAACGCAATCGCCTTGAAAAAAATCTGGAAGAAGCTCAAAAATGGCTAGGGATTGAACCAAAAATAGAACCGGAAAAAGCTGTCAGGCCAAAAGAATATATGAGTTCAGAAATTGTGCCACCTCTGGTGCCACCCGTAACGGTTGAGAAACATAAACGACAAATGAGTATTGTCGAACAGGTGGATGAGATTCTGCAGGAATTATTGGAAAGTAGCACTTTGAGAGGAAAGAATATTCGCCTGACAGAAATGCCCAATAAAGGGGTTACTGTATGGGTGGGGAATGAATACTATGATGGAATAAATGCAGTTCCGGATGAAGAGGTGAAACGTATCATTCGTCAGGCTGTAAAAAAATGGGAAGAATCCACAGGAGTATAAACAAAATTTTCATTGAAGAACTAGCATGGTAAAATTAAGCACACACCGTGGTTTGTTGGTAAAGGAGTTTGATCATGGCAAGTTCAGAAGAAAGAATGCGAATTCTCAAAATGATCCAGGATGGGGTCATTTCTGCTGAGGATGGTATTCGACTTTTGGATTCCATTGAACAATCTGTAAAACGTGAAAAAGACAATCAGATGTCTGAAGAGGTGGGACGAGCAGCGAAATTCTTTCGCGTTCGGGTGACCGATACGAATACAGGCAAAGCCAGGGTAAATGTACGTCTCCCCATCAGTGTTCTTAATGCTGGCATGAAAATGGGAGCTCGTTTTTCCACCGAAATTCAGGGCTTAGATCCCTCAGAACTGATGCAATTTATCCGTGAAGGTACCATCGGAAAAATAGTCGATGTATATGATGAAAAAGATGGTGAACATGTTGAAGTATTTCTGGAGTAAGTAAATCCATTAAAATAAAAACCAGGTTTTTCAGCCTGGTTCTACTATTCATGATAAAGATTAATGGGGTATCGCCAACGATTAACAGAAAGCGATTAATGGACCTGTTCCACTGCTTCCACTTCGGTGGGGAAAAATTGCTTAAATGTACCTTCGATCCAACCTTTGACAGTAGTGCTGGATAAGGGACATTCGGTACAGGCACCTCCTAAACGCACATGGACGACACGATCCTGATAATTGACGTATTCTACTGAACCGCCATGGTATGTACTGATGTAGGCGTCTAATTGTTCAATCAGACCACGCATCTGGTCTTCAAGCGTAAATTCTGTTTTCGGATCCATTGGTATTCATTCTCCTTTTACAATCACTGTTGAGATTCATGCCATTGCTGACCAAAGTCAAAATCTCCTGATGTGAATCCTGTAATTTTTCAGATATCACTCCAACAAGACGATCGAGAAAGAGAGCAGCAGTTTCCGGGTCAATGGTGCAAAGTTTTTGTAGATTTCTGGCTTTAATGCGGATGACCTCAATCTCACCGGTTGTTTTTGCAGCTGCGCTGTAAACGGACCGGCCTAATGCAGCTGACCAGCCAAACACGCCACCTGGTGTTATTCTGGTTATGACCAGTGATGGTCCATCATACGGTTTAAAGTGCAAAGCAATCTCACCGGACGTTAAAATATAAAAATTTTCAGCCCGATCACCTTGCTTGAATATTACCATATCTGCCGGGAATGAACAAAACTCCATAAAGGGTTTGATCAATTGGATCTGGTGAGGTTTAAAGGTGTTGAATATGGGTAAGGTAGCTAATTCTTGATCATCCATTTTCATATATTAATGCAGCTACCAGTCATTGCGTAGTGGAAATTTTCCTGATTGAGCAGATAATTTATCATAGAAAAAAGTAAAAATGGAAAACAAATGTTTTCAATTTTTTATGACAAATGTCTTTTTATGAAGACATGCTATAATCATTGCGACATTTTAAGAATGGATATTCATGAAACTGGTCTTTTTTGGGGCTGGTTGAATTCGAGGAAAGATGGAAACTTTAATAATAGTAGTGATTGTATTGTTGTTCCTGGCAGCTTTTATGTTGATCAGAACGGCTCGTGTTATGCGTCCCCTACCCCCCATTGAAGCTGGAGAGTTGCTGGAGATTGATGTAGAGCAGGCAGCAAAACGGTTAGCAGAAGTCATTCAATTGAAAACCATTTCTTCGGAACGTGATGCTCTGGATGTTGAACCTTTTAGACAATTACATCAATCACTGGAAAAAATGTTCCCTTTGGTTCACAAGCGATTGAATCGTGAAATCATCAGCGATGTCAGCTTGCTATATACCTGGCAGGGGAAACAAAAAGATCGCAACCCAATCCTTTTTGCTGCCCATCAGGATGTCGTTCCAGCCGATCCATCGACACTGGATGCCTGGACGTACCCGCCTTTCTCCGGTGAAATCGCTGAAGGATACATATGGGGCCGTGGAACGATTGATATTAAATCTCAAATGATGGCTACTCTCGAGTCTGTTGAATTATTACTTCAGGAGGGATTTGAACCGGAGCGAACCATTTATCTGGCTTTTGGTCAGGATGAAGAATTGGGTGGGCAGGATGGTGCTGCCAGGATCGTGGAGCATTTGAGTGCGCAAGGTGTACATCTGGCAGCCATGGTGGATGAAGGTGGAGCCATTATGGAAGGTACCATTGCTGGTGTGGATGAGCCCATCGCATTAATTGGAACGGCTGAAAAAGGTCATCTGAGTTTGAAATTACAGGCTGCTGGATCTCCCGGTCATTCCTCCATGCCTGGTAAAGATATGGCCATCGGCAGGTTAGCACGGGCATTGGCACGTCTGGATGCCAATCCCCAACCAGTCCGCTTGAAGGCACTGAAGGATTTGATCAAAAATCTAGGCTCGGCCGCATCCTTTGGCATGCAATTTGTTTTTTCCAATTTATGGTTCTTCCGTCCGATTGTAAAAATGCAGGCAGAAGCGAACAGCACGACCAATGCGATGATCCGTACCAGCACAGCATTAACAATTGTGAAAGGCGGGATCAAAGAAAACGTACTTCCTGCCAACGCTGAGGCGATCGTAAACTTCCGACTATTGCCGGGTGATAGTATTGCCAACGTATGCGATCGTGTTCGAAAAATCATTAGAGATGATAAGGTTTCATTTGAACCGGTGGCTGATGCAGCCTGGGAGGCTTCTCCTGTATCCTCTACGGATACTTCTTCGTATCTGATCCTAAAACACACAGTTCGCAAAGTGTTTGATGGCATCGCGGTTGCTCCGTATCTGGTGATGGGCGCAACGGATGCCCGCTATTATGCACCCATCAGTGATGCAACTTATCGTTTTTCCCCGTTTAAATTGACTGCTGAAGATTTAGGCCGCATGCATGGTATTAATGAACGAATATCGGTGGAATCCTATGGAAAAATGATTGTGTTCTTCCATGAATTGATGCAAGCCTGGGGTCAGGCTGAACTATAAAAGAATTTTTCAATATCAAAGAATCGCTGAAAAGCCATTTTTTGTTATTGAATCAGGATGAGACGAGTACCGTAAACATCAGCATGAAATTCATAGGCTATACCCATTACCTCCAGTTTGATGCGGTAACCGGGAGTCAATACAGGTACACAAACTATATTCTCATCCACCACCCCCAGGCAGGAATCTGGCCAATCTACCTCTTCAGTAGATTGAAGCAGGACCTGGTTGGAGGTCAAGCTTAATTGTTTTGACAATAGTAAGGTTGCAATCTCTACCGGGTTTGAGTATTGGCTTAAATAGTTCAGCACATAAATTCGTTGTGCTGTTTGATCAGTGTGTGCTTCAAAAATTGAAGTATCAGCATAAAACAACATCAAAAATCCGGGTACTTCCTCCGGAATACAAACCTCACTTTGAGGAGCTACTTCCAGGCAGGCGTCTGACCAGGTTTGTTTGGATGTTTTCAGATGAATCACCTCTTCAGCATCATAGCCATATTGATTGACAATAATATCAATGGCAGCCTGTTCAGAAGTTGTTCGATCGAGATAATCACTGGCAGACTCGAATAATGGAGTTTTTCTATCCACTGGTGGAGTCTGAATGGCATCGGAACAACCTGAAAGGAGGATGGTAAGTAGTCCAACAAGAATCAGGATATTTCTCATAATATTCTCCACATGATTCTAGATTAATCTACAATCCCCGTCAAATTGTGAATCCATTTTTTCGATCGGAATCGAGGAATGACGATTGCCAGCTTCACGACTTCTTCCGATAACACCATGGCATATACATAATATACGGGTAGGTGAAAAACAAATCCACCCAGTAATGCAGATGGTACCCCAATCAACCAGATGGAACTCATTTCCACTTTCAATGCATATCGGGTATCTCCACCTGAACGCAATATCCCAATAAACAGCATCAGGTTGGTTGTACGAATCCACATGGTCAATGCATAAATGAACTGGATCCGGTAAGCGTAATCGTATGAATCGGGTCCAATGTTGTAGAGGGAAAGAATGAACGGTCGCAGGATGAGTACTAACATCCCCAGCAGGATCGAAAGGCTGAAACTGATCACCAAAAAACGCTTACCGTAATCATAAGCCTGATTTTCGTTGTCGGCTCCAATTTGATTGCCAATCATGATGGCACAGGCGTTGGCAGCTCCGATGAAGATAACAAATGTCATACTCTCGATTGTGGAGGTGATATTGACAGCAGCAACCGCATCTGTTCCAATGCGCGCATAGACTGCGTAATAAGTAGTGATGCCTAATGACCACAGAACCTCGTTGATCGCAGCCGGCATGGAGGTTTTTAATACCTGCTTGAAAAAGGAAAAACTATAGCGTAATTCAGAGATTTTCGCTGCAGCTGCTGTTTTAAATCGGTAAGAAAAAATAATCATCAATGAAAATTCCAAAATACGTGCAATCAGGGTTCCGATTGCTGCTCCCTGTACCCCTAATGCCGGAAATCCGAAATTTCCAAAAATAAGACAGTAATTCAAAAAAATGTTGGTGGTTAAAGCCATGATCGTGATGGCCATTGGCAGGCGAACATTCTCGGTACTGCGCAGCACGGACATGTATGTTAATGTAATGGCTGTAAAAATGTATCCGAACCCAACTATGCGTAAATATTGGCTACCAAGTTCAATGACTGCCTGGTCTTTCGTGTAAATCCCCAAAATAAATTCGGGAATGATCAAGGCGATGAGTGTATAAAATAAGGCCACAGATAACGCCAGCGTAAGACCTATTCCCATCACCTTGCGCAGGTTTACCAGATCTTTTTTGCCCCAATATTGGGCTGAAAAGATTGCGGATCCACTGGAGATACCAAACAGGAAAAGCGAAAGAAGAAAAAATATCTGATTGGAGAGACCCAGTGCTGCAATGGATGTTTCACCCAATTGCCCAATCATTAAAACATCCAGTAAGTTCGTACTGGATGAAACAAGTTGTTGGATTGTGATCGGTACGGCTAATTTGAAAAACGAAGAAAAAAAATGGCGATCACTAAAAAAATGTTTCAACATAATAAGCGTCCATGAAGTTCAATATATAAATGCAATTACTGAGTTTACCGGATGGATAGATTTCTGTCGAGAAGGAGTTTTTTAAGATTGAAAGTCTTAAATTTTCTTTTTTCTTCCTTAAGAAACAAAATCGGTTGTTAAATTTTAAGAGTTTTCAACCTTAAATTCGTTTTTGGTCATGCTATAATGACGGAGGATGAGGTAAGCTCAAGCGGTTGGTTTCTTACAGAAAATAAATAGCGAAATTCAGATTTTTGGGTTTCGCTTTGATGTTGGTCGAAAGGAGGTCGGATGTCATTTGCTCATTTGCATGTACATACAGTGTATTCATTGCTGGATGGTTTCAGCAATGTAAAACAACTGGTAAAACGTGCAAAAGAGATGGGCATGCCGGCTGTTGCTATTACCGATCATGGCACGATGTTTGGCTCTATTGATTTCTTCAACGCCGCGAATGCAGAGGGAATAAAACCGATTATTGGACTGGAAAGTTACATGGCTGCCCGGGGAATGACGGAGAAGGACGCCAAACTGGATAAGCGCAGTTCACATCTATTGTTGTTAGCTGAAAATCAAACCGGGTACAAAAACCTGCTCAAAATTGCCAGCGCGGCTCAGATTGATGGTTTTTATTATGTTCCCAGAATTGATCATGATTTCCTGGCGGCTCATTCAGAAGGGTTGATCGCGACTTCCGGATGTCTTTCTGCAGAGATACCGCGGGCACTCAAGGAAAATGACCTTGGTAAAGCTGCTCAAATGCTGGATTGGTATTATGAAGTTTTTGGCCCAGACCGATTTTTTCTTGAACTGCAGGACCACCCATTGGCGGAATTAAAACTGGTCAACAAGCGTTTATTGGATCTTGGAAAACGTTACAATGCGCAATTTGTGGCAACCAATGACGTCCATTACATCGAACAGGAAGATGCCAAGTATCAGGATATTTTACTGGCCATCCAGACCGGGGCTCTATTAAAAGATCCAAGCCGCATGAAAATGAATGACGATAGCTATTATCTCCGCTCTCCCCAGGAAATGCGGGCATTGTTCAGTGAAATTCCCGGAGCGATTGAAAATTCCCTTGTCATTGCTGACCGTTGTACGGTTAATCTTAAGAATGATGGGTACCACTTACCAAAATTTGAAGTACCCGAGGGATTCACTGCTGAAACGTATTTACGTACATTGTGTGAAGAAGGACTAATCCGAAAATATGGTTCGCGTGCAAATGATCCCACCGTACGGAAACGATTGGACTATGAATTATCCGTAATCCACAATATGGGGTTTGATGCCTACTTTCTGATTGTTTGGGATTTATGCAAATTTGCCCAACAGCAAGGTATCTGGTATAACGCGCGTGGTTCAGCAGCTGGTTCAATGGTGGCATACACCCTGGATATTACCCTGGTGGAGCCACTGGACCATGGTTTGATCTTTGAACGATTCTTAAATCCCAGTCGTATTTCCATGCCGGATATTGACCTGGATTTCCAGGATGATATGCGTGCCTGTATGATCAAATATTGTGCGGAAAAGTACGGTCATGACAAGGTAGCAGCAATCATCACGTTTGGCACTCTGGGAGCGAAAGCAGCCATCAGGGATGTAGGCAGGGTGATGGACATCCCTTTAAGAGAGGTGGATCAGGTCAGCAAGATGATCCCTACCATTGGGAGTAAACCTGCCAGTGTGTCCGAAGCACTGGAAACGATCAATGAATTACGTGAATTATACGATTCCACCCCTTATCTCAAAGAATTAATAGACACCGCCCAGCACATGGAGGGTGTAGTACGTAATGTGGGTACACACGCTGCTGGGATTGTGATTTCCGATCAGGCGATTGATGCGTATGTGCCATTGCATCGTCCTACCAGCAATTCTGAAGACACCCCGGTAAAAACGGTGACCCAATATGAAATGGCGCATCTGGACGCTTTGGGTATGCTAAAAGTTGATTTTCTGGGATTGGCTACCCTGACCATCATGGCACGTGCCTGTAATTTGATTAATCAAAGGCATGGGGTAGACCTTAATCGGGAAAATATTCCAATAGACGACCCCGAAACTTTTGAATTTCTGGGTACTGGTCACACCGCTGGCGTCTTTCAACTGGAAGGCACCGGAATGACCCGATATCTGGTGCAAATGCAACCCAAAAATCTGGCACATATTATCGCTATGGTGGCACTTTACCGACCTGGCCCATTGCAATTCATTCCGGATTATATAAAACGGATGCATGGTGAGGAACCAGTTCAATACCGTCATTCAGCATTGGAGCCAATTTTTAATGAGACTTTCGGTATTGCTATTTATCAGGAACAGATTATGTTCGCTGCCATGGAAATTGCTGGATACAAAGCTTCTGAAGCGGATGCTTTGCGTTCAGCTATTTCCAAGAAAAAGGTAAAAGAGATTCCGTTCCATCGGGAAAAATTCGTTAAAGGTGCGGTTTCTCGTGGAATTATGGATGAAGAAATTGCTGAACAAATCTTTAAGGATTGGGAAGAGTTCGCAAATTATGGGTTTAATAAAAGCCATGCAGCAGATTATGGTGTTATTGCTGTTAAAACCGCCTATTTAAAGAAACATTATCCGATTGAATACATGACAGCGCTGTTATCAGCTACAAAAAACGAGACTGAAAAAGTAGCCCAATATGTTCAGGATTGTCGTGATTTAGGCCTGGAAGTATTGCCACCGGATGTAAACAGCAGTGAATGGGATTTCTCCATCGAGGATCTGGCAGATGGAACTTCGGTTATTCGCTTCGGCCTGGGTGCTGTTAAAAATGTAGGGCAAGGACCCGTTCAGCTGATTATGGAATCGCGTGCCAAAGGTGAAATTCGCACCATTAATGATTTTGTGCAGATGGTAGACCTGCGGGCGGTAGGCAGACGAGCACTGGAAAGCCTGGCAAGGGTGGGTGCGCTGGATCGATTTGGCAAACGACGAGCCATCCTGGATGCGCTCGATCGTTTGATCGCAGTTTCCAGTAGCCATTTCAGAGCCGCCGAATGTGGTCAACTGAGTATTTTTGGATTGGTTGAAAATGTTGCCGAAGAAATTGTGCTGCCCGACATCCAGGAGCACAATCCCAGAGAATTATTGGAATGGGAAAAGGAATTAATCGGTTTATATGTCTCTTCTCATCCTTTAACACCCTACCGGGAATTGTTACGAAATAAATCCACGCATACTTCCGCTCAACTAGGTGGAGTGAAAAACAAAGGGCCTGTTACCGTAGCGGGCATGGTATCCCGTTTTCGTAAACATCTGACCAAAACCGGAAATGATATGGGTTTTGTAACCATGGATGATTTATCGGGATCGATGGAAATTGTTGTTTTTCCCAGCGTCTGGAAATCCAGTAAGGATCTGATCCAGACCGGAAATATTCTGATCGTTGAAGGAAAAGTTGATAGCGCAAATGGAGATCCAAAAATTCTGGCTGATTTGATCCGGGCAGCCAATGATGAGGAACTCTCATCATTACATGCTCAAGGTTCGAAATCAGGGATTCCTGATGAGTTGGAGCCTGTCGATCTGAGTTACCGGTATGAAATCGAATTCGGCGGGGATGATGTGGAGGAAAAGCCGCAACCAATAAACTCGCCTGAAGTTTTTGAAATGGATGGGTTCATACAAGCGGATGAATTTGATGATTCGCTGGATCCTTTTTTTGACCCAGGTTTTCTCGAAAATATGGAATCGATGTCTGAAGGATTTATGTCTGAAGTAAAAATGGACATTCCACAAGGAGAATTTGATAAACAGGAAAAAACAAACACCAATATTTCGAATGAACAAATCCAATACCCGGTGAGTCCAGGTTTGCCAGTTGGCCCAGAAATTCCTGAAATCAAACAGGAACCCAACCTGGATGAACAACAGGGACGTCTATTTCAGCCGAAAACCAAACAGCCTGTGGAAGATGCAGGTTTGGAAATTACACCCCCTTTAAAGAAAATTCCTGTGGTCATTTCACCCATTGATCAGGTATTTGAATTCAGAGATCCTAACAAGGATGAGTTTAGAATGTTAACCATCATTCTCCGGGCGAACAATAACGAGTCCGATCGGGGTTTGATGCGTATGAAACGGGTGGTTGGGTTATTACGATCCTACCCTGGAAAAGATAAATTTGGATTAATGATTTTCGAAAATGGTCTCCGGGTGGCGATGGAATTTCCCAACGATACAACAGGCTTTTGTCCTGAGTTGATGCGCAGGTTAAAAGCGATGGTGGGTGAGGATAATGTGCAGGTGGAACTGGTTAAAGTTCACTAGCAATTACCAATCCTTTTCTGACCAACCAAATTCACCCAATAAAGGCACAAAACTAACCGGTATATCCTGGTCGTGAACATATTGGTCCACAGAGATTCTTCGCCATTTTTCCAGGGTTTGATGGTAGCGTGCCCCTACCGGGCAAACAAGCTGACCACCGACTTTCAGCTGAGATAAGAGCGGTTGGGGAATCTGTGGAGCTGCAGCGGTGATTAAAATGGCATCAAAAGGAGCAAAGTGGGGTAAACCCAGGCTTCCATCACCTGTATGGAACTGGATGTTTGAATAATTAAGTTTACTGGTTGTCTGTTGTGCCTGATTTACAAGATCGGCATGTCGATCAATGCTATGGACTTTTGAAACCAGGCAACTGAGAATAGCAGCCTGATAACCTGATCCGGTGCCAATTTCAAGGACAACATCGTCCTTTTCTGGTTGAATCATTTCGGTCATCAGAGCCACAATGTAAGGCTGTGAGATCGTCTGACTATATCCGATGGGGAGAGGGTGATCAGCATAAGCCTCACTCTGATATTCCATTGGCACAAATAAATGGCGCGGCACCTTGCGCATTGCTGCCAGCACACCAAGGTGTTTTATCCCACGGAGTTCAATCTGATCATGCACCATTTTTTCACGATCGAGGGTGAAATCTTTCATTAAAATTATTATAATGATTCAGCAGCGTTTTTTTCCAATTGATCAGAAATTTGTCGATCTATTTTTCCCATCGGGTAATCAGATAACCTTTCTACAGGAACCCAGGCTATTTTCGCTGCCTCAATCGCGGCTGGTTCTCCAGAGATAATCGAACAGAAATAGGCGTGTAATGTCACCCTGAAATGCGTGTAAGCGTGCTGATATTCACCGAAATATGCCCCAACAGAGACCTTACACCCCAACTCCTCCTGAATTTCACGTTGCAAGGCTTGCGGAAGAGTTTCGTCCTGTTCCTGCTTTCCACCCGGGAATTCCCATAAACCACCTAATAAACCTGTGGCTGGCCGTTGTGCAATTAAAAAAAGATCATTTTGCTGCATAATGGCTGCCGTAACAATGTAATGAGGTAGTGGCTTCTTTTCAGGAATGACAGGACGTTGATCCTGAACACCATTTTTTAACGCAAGACACTGATTCTGCAATGGGCATAGTAAACAACGGGGTTTACCTGGTAAACAAATGGTTGCACCTAAGTCCATCAAAGCCTGGTTATAATCTCCTGCTTTTCCTGCAGGAAGATTTTGTTCCGCTAATTCCCAGAATAGCTTTTCAGCGGCAGGGGTACGAATTGGCAGGGAAACATCAAATATACGGGAAAGGATTCGGCGAATATTGCCATCCAAAGCAGCCTGATCCATCCCAAAAGCGATCGATGTAATCGCAGCAGCCGTATATCGGCCAATACCGGGAAGTGTCTGTAATTTTTGAGGGTCTGCAGGTAATTTGGAAGCATATTCGCTTTGAAGAATTTTTGCAGTTTTATGAATATTTCTGGCGCGTGAGTAATATCCTAACCCTTCCCATTGTTTGAGCACATCCTGTACCGAGGAATTGGCCAGAGAGTTGATGTCAGGAAAAACTTCCATCCAACCATTAAAGTAATCGATGACTGTTTCAACACGTGTCTGTTGTAACATGATCTCAGATATCCAGATGGCATAGGGATCGGGATGGTCTCGCCAGGGTAACTGACGCGCATGTATGGCATACCATCCCAGGAGTGGTTGACTGATCATCAAAGAATTACGGATTTAGAACTGAAAGCCACCCTGAGGATAAACCAGCTTCTGGGTGTAATTTTCAATGTAATCCATCAGCTGATTGTGCAGACTGATCCATTCTGAGGAATTTAAGAGATCGTTGGGGTGAACAGTGACTGGAAAAACTGCACCTACCTGAATTTGTGGATGATCGCCGTATACAGTAGCCCAGGCGTCCTGCAAATCCATGCCTAACTTTTGAACTCCAGGAATGAATTCCCGCACAACAAATTCAAAGTATTCCTGTTCGTGTTCAGGTCGAATATCCCAGGTCATGATTAATTTTACCGTCACGATAATCACCTCTTACTTGTTCAAGGCATCCAAAATAACAACCTGCGTTTCTTCGGGCAGATTGCGCGGGTTGGTTACTTTAAATGAATTCAGGGGTTCAATATTGGAGACCCCCATTTCCTTTAAGAATTTATTGAGTGGATCCAGCTTGATGAGTGAAGACTCTGTCATGAAATGCATGGGAATGACAATATTTGGTTCGATCAGGTTAACCATTTCGGCAGCCTGGACCGCATTTAATGTACTCGATCCACCGATGGGTACAAGAATAACATGCACATTTCCTAATTCCTCTACTTCACTTTGATTGGGAAGACGGTTCGTGCCGCCTAAATGAGCAACTTTTATACCATCAACATCGAAAATATACATGGTGTTGCGGTCAGCTGGATCAAAGGTATCGTTATGTCCGTTGGTTTGAATCCCTGTCACAAATACGCCACCAATTTCGTATTCACCAGGACCGGTGATAACAAAAGGATCTCCTTTTATGGCAACTACATGATTGTGACCAGGTTTGTTGTGACTGATGGTTACAATCTCACCCGTCATGTTCAGTGGGGCATGCCCGGTGGCCTGATCATCATAAGGGTCTGTGATGACAGTGGCAACACCACGTTCATTGAGCTTAAAACAAGAATGTCCAAACCAGGTTATTTCCATAATAATTGATCCCTTTCGCTATGATTATACTTGAGGAAATCGAATAAAGCACGACCTTCACTCCTGAACCATTTAAAAAAACAGCAATGGATTACTCTCAATGCTGTTTTTTAACGTGGATAATTGTTTATTAATTCGTACCAGCTTCAGCATCCGGATAATTATCGAAAGGGTTGTCGACACGCGGGAATATTTCTGCTCCGGTTAAGCGTTGACCACCGTTGTCATGACATTGTGAACAATAATCAACCTGTTCACCATGTGAAAGATGACAGGAGCGACATTTCTTGCGACATGCAAACGGGAGATGGCCGCATCTTTCACATTGATGACCTGGACGTTTTCATTGATTTTCAAACCACCCATATTGTCAAACATGGTTGGGAAGGTTTTGATATCAGAATCAATTGCAATCCTTGACTCTGTTGCTGGTTTCTGATAGACTCTGCGACCGGCATGAGTAAAATCCTTGCCTTGCTGGCGGTGTACTGGTATAATCTTACGCGCCTTAAGGCTTGAAACTTAACAATTTACTTGCCGACGTAGCTCAATACGGCAGAGCAACTCACTTGTAATGAGTAGGTTATGGGTTCAAGTCCCATCGTCGGCTCAAGTTGCAGGTTGGTGAGTGGGATTGATTCGAACAATCCTGCTTACGAACAGGCAACTGTTCGGGGAAAAGAATGGGCAGTTACCCAAGTGGCCAAAGGGGGCTGACTGTAAATCAGCTGTCGGACGACTTCGTAGGTTCGAATCCTTCACTGCCCACCTGTCTTTTTCTGGCCGAAGATCTCTCAAAAGAGGGAGCGCGACAGGAACGGCAAGCCCTCATAGCTCAGTTGGTAGAGCACGCCCTTGGTAAGGGCGAGGTCATGGGTTCAAGTCCCATTGAGGGCTCTTTTTGGCGGAAAAACACAACGACAATTAGAAATATTAATTTCGAGGAGTGAAAGAATGGCGAAGGAGAAATTTGATCGCAGTAAACCCCACCTGAACGTGGGAACAATGGGACACATTGACCATGGAAAGACCACCTTAACAGCGGCCATCACCAAGGTCAGTCAGTTAATGGGATTCGCGG
>DAOUGX010000084.1:0-3072 GCA_034428855.1 Anaerolineaceae bacterium
CGGCATCGCCATCAACCCATTCCAGAGATAGCCAAAGAGATCTATGACCAGGAAAAATATCAGAAATGGCTGAGCTATTTTATGGAGACCATGCGCTTTGGGGTGATCGTGAAAACGTTCAGTACTATCCTGTTGTTACTTCTTTTGGGGTTTGGTTTCTTCGGTTGGCTCGAGCGTTTGACTGTGCAATGGTTTGCACATCCAATTATCCAGACACTGGCTTTTTTGGGAATTTTTGGGTTCCTGAGTATGCTGATTAGCATTCCATTTGATTATTACGGTACTTTTGTAATTGAAGAAAAATACGGATTTAATAAGACTTCGCTTAAAACCTTTCTGGTTGATATTCTGAAAAACATGTTGGTAGCAGCTGTGCTGGGTGGGGGATTGGTGGCATTACTGAACGCCATTTATCTTGAATTTGTTGGTCAAATCTGGTGGTTTGTATTATATGCCTGGTTGATTCTGACCGTCGTGATGATTATTTTGTTTATCCTCAATACCAAAGTCTTTGTGAAGATCTTCAATAAACTCACGCCATTGCCTGAGGGTGAACTACGTGACAAAATTCAATTACTGGCTGAACAGGTTGGTTTCAATGTAAAAGCGATCTCTGTAATGGATGCCTCAAAACGCTCCACCAAACTGAATGCCTTCTTCAGTGGTTTGGGTAAAACCCGGGAAGTCGTTTTATTTGACACGCTGGTAGATAAACTGGATGAAAAAGAAATCTTATCCGTTTTGGCGCACGAGTTGGGGCATGCTGTGCATAAAGATGTGCCCAGAATGCTAGGTTTACAGATTGTGATGTTTGGGCTCTATGCAATCGTCATTGGGTTCATTTTACAAAGTGTTTCATTGGCGCAGGCATTTGGATTATCCGGTGTTCATCTCGGTTTCAGTCTTATTTTATTCTCGATCCTGATTTCCCCTTTGGAATTAATCCTCAGTTTCCCGCTTAACTATTTCAGCCGGCGAGCAGAATATGCAGCTGATGCCTTTGCCACCCAGTGGGTAGGCAAAGAGGCAACCATGAATGCCTTTAAAGTTCTGGCCCAGGAAAACTTAGCTAATCTGACACCCCATCCATTATATGTCTGGATGCACTATAGCCACCCAACCATTCCTCAACGTCTGGAAGCAATCCACCGGACTGGAGGATGAATGAAATGAGCTTATCAAAAATGACCCCCAGGCAGAGGGTGGATCGAAGATTAGCCAATCAACCTGTCGATCGCATCCCGAATTTGTGTATTCTGATGACCTTCGCTGCCAGGAGAACAGGTTGTACATACGACCAATATGTCCAGGATTATCGTCTTCTGGTTGAAGGCAATCTACGTTGTTGTGATGAATTTGAAATTGACATGCTCAGTGCTATTTCTGACCCCATGCGGGAAGCCCATGATTTAGGTGCCAGGATTGTTTTCCCGTTTGATGATGTTCCATATTCCCCCGAACCATTTATCAAATCAAACAAGGATCTATTGAACTTACAACCTTTGAACCCTGATAATGGAAAGCGGATGAGTGACCGGTTAAATGCCATTCATCTCTTCAAGAAGAAAGCAGGGATTACGTATCCAATTCTTGGTTGGGTAGAAGGCGCATTTGCTGAAGCCTGTGATTTGCATGGTATTACGGAAACAATGAAGGATCTGGTGGATCAGCCTGATTTCTTGCATGATTTGTTGGAAATCTGTACACAACAGGCAATTTTATTTTCGAAGGCACAGATCGCTGCTGGAGCGGATTTCATTGGCATTGGAGATGCAGCAGCATCCTTAATTGGACCAAAATCATATACCAGATTTGTATTGCCCTATGAACAACGAATCATTCAGGCAATTCACGCGCAGGGAGCAAAAGCCAGGTTGCATATTTGCGGCAATATTTCATCTCTGTTGAAATTACTACCGGAAACTGGAGCTGACATCATCGATATTGATTATCCAGTGGATTTTGGTTCTGCTGTGAATGCATTATTTCCTTGCATTGCAGCCAATGGAAATATTGAGCCATCCCGAATCCTGTTGCAAGGCACCAGCAATGATGTGGAGGACGCTATCCGAAAATGTATTCTTGTCTCACAGGCAAATACCTTCATCTCTGCCGGGTGTGAGGTTCCGAGAGACACACCACCTGAAAATTTAAAGGCTGTCTCAGAAACCTTATGGAAGTATTCAAATTCAGTTTAAATTTCCAGATTTAAACCCAAATCAGTATTACTCATTCAGGCATCATCTTCTCAGGACAAAGAAAGGATATTGACATGATTAAGAATAAAGCATCCCAAATCGTATATTTTAGCCATGGGGGAGGACCATTACCAATCCTCGGAGATCGCAGTCATCAAGCCATGATCGAATTTATGACTGATCTTCCCAGGAAACTCAAAACCCCGGATGTTATAGTGGTTATCAGTGCCCATTGGGAGGAGAAAGAGATAACTGTGCTTGGCGCGGAATATCCGGAAATGTTTTATGATTACTATGGGTTTCCTAAAGAAGCTTACTCAATCACATATCCTGCTCCCGGGGATCCGGCATTGGCTGAAAAAATCGTCAACAACTTTGGTGCGAATAAGATTTCCGCAAGGATCGATCATAAACGCGGATTTGACCATGGATTGTTCATCCCGCTTAAAATGATGTACCCTGGCGCAAATATTCCATGCCTGCAATTATCACTTTTGAGCAATCTAAATCCAGCAGACCACATTGCACTGGGAAAAGCATTACGGGAATTGGATGCAGAAAATGTGCTGGTGATCGGTTCAGGTTTTTCGTTTCATAATATGCGGGCTTTTTCCTGGCAAGGGATAGAAGAACCAGATCCAGCGAATGACGAATTTCAAAATTGGCTAATTGATACCTGCACGAGTACATATTCTCAAATGGAACGTGAAAATTTGTTAATCGACTGGAAAAATGCTCCCAGTGCAAGATATTGTCATCCGCGCGAGGAGCATCTGTTGCCTTTGCATGTCTGTGCTGGCATGGCCGATAAACCAGCCGAACTTGTTTTTGATAATTTTATTCTTGGAAAACGTGGGGTTGCGTTTTTGTGGGA
>DAOUGX010000085.1:0-5871 GCA_034428855.1 Anaerolineaceae bacterium
CCCTTTTGCAGTCAATGGGTCATTATTTCTATAAAATGAATCAAAACTATCTATATAGGCTAGTTTGTCCTTGGATACATCTTCGAACGAAGGTAATTGAAGATATTCTGTTATTGGAGATTTATTTATATAACAAAGTCCACGAATTTGTCGAGGATCGTCTTGCAAAGCCATAGCTTTTGTAAATTCTAAGATGGATCGATCAGCCATACCGTATAAAAGGTAATCCGCTTTTGTATCGAACAGGATGGATCGGCGAATCTTATCACTCCAGTAATCATAATGAGCAATTCGGCGTAAACTGGCTTCCATGCCGCCTAAAATAATTGGACTGGTATTTTTATGATACTTCTTAATTAAATTCGTGTAGGCAATTGTAGCTCGGTCAGGTCGCTTGTTATTGATTCCACCCGGGGTGTAATCGTCCGATTTCCTTTTCTTTAATGAGGCAGTGTAATTAGCCACCATCGAATCAATGCTTCCCGCGGATACACCCCAAAAGAGGCGGGGTTCTCCTAAACGAGAAATATCGTTCGAATTTGAAATATCTGGTTGGGCAATGATACCTACTTTATAACCAGCATCAAAAAGAATATGACCAATAACCGCAATACCCATATAGGGGCTATCAATATAACTATCACCGGACACAAGGATGACATCGAGGGAGTCCCAGCCGAGTTTCTTCACTTCATCAAGTGTTGTTGGAATAAACATAGGCTTGTAATTTTATCAGGCTTTCAATTAATCTCCGAAGCAAGTCCCCACGCTTTTTGCTGAAGTAAGCCATTCGTGATCAAGCGGAAGCAATTTATGCTTTCCGGCGACCTCTTCAAGCGGAATTGGATCGATTTGGAAATTATTTATCCCTACCAGAACGCCAAATTGGCCCTGTTCAATCAATTTCACACTGCTTGTTCCTAATTGTGATGCTCGTAATCTGTCGACAGATGAAGGAACTCCTCCCCTTAATAGGAATCCCAATATGGTAATTCTGGTTTCCAGCCCCGTTTTTTGATGAAGGAAGTGAGACAAAAGATTGGTGTTATCAGAATAATCTTTTTCTATCGCATTCAATCTTTGTTCTATTTTTTGTCTTTCATCACCTTTTCTTAATCGTTGATTTGATTCTCGATTTCTCCTGAAGAATTCAACACTTTCAAGTGTTAAAGCTCCATCCGAGACAGCGATGATACTGAAACGTTTCCCAGCTTTGTTTCTCTCCAGAATTGCCTGTGAGACTTTATTGAGGTGGTATGGAATTTCAGGGATCAGGATCACATCAGCTCCACCTGCCATCCCAGCCCCAAGTGTCAACCAACCGGTTTGTTTTCCCAGAATTTCCACCACAATTATTCGGTGATGGCTATGAGCTGTGCTATGAAGGCGGTCGATCGCTTCAGTTGCAACAGATAAAGCAGTATCAAAACCAATAGCATAATCGGTTCCATAAACATCATTATCGATTGATTTTGGTATTCCAATGACATTCAGACCGGCTTCAGACAATGCAAGTGTCCCCATATGCATCTCAGCACCACCCAAACAGACCAGCGCATCTAATTTATTTAGTTTGTAGTTGGAAACAGCTCGATCCAAAAAGTTAGGGTTCTCAACCGATTGGTCTGGCAAATCCTGGCTGGTTCCTAGAACCGTTCCACCAGTTGTCAATATTCCTGAAAAATCAGAATTCTTAAGAGTTGTAACCTTGTTTTCAATTAATCCTCTGAAACCATCCTGAAAACCAATAATTTCCATTTTGTTCTTATTCTGTGCGGTTTTTCCGATCGCTCGAATGGCAGCATTTAAGCCAGGAACATCATTTCCAGCTGTTAAAATCCCGATTTTCCCAGTCATTTTATTCTCCAGATATGGTAATAAAGAATCTTATGGCTACCTCTCATAGTATGCCAATATGATTTTGATTGAATATGCTTAACTATATCATTTATTAATATCATCTTCCTATGTGGAAATGGTAGAGTTACCAAACATTGTTGGAATGCTATAATCAAGTTAACTGGAGAACAGGAGGATCCGTGTTTTCTGTTTATACCATATCAAGACAATACGGAAGCGGTGGAAGTAAGCTGGCAATCAAATTAGCCGAATTAAGTGGGTACCAACTCGTTTGGCGAGAGATTATCAACCAGGCAGCAATCCAAATAGACTCACCTGATATGGCACTTGCAATGATTGATGACCTGGGTCTGCTGGGTATTTGTCCAGATGAAGAAACCTGTCACAAATTCAGAGAATCGATCCGAAAAATAGTTATCTCTAAGGCTGAAATGGGAAATGTCATCATTGTTGGACGGGCCAGCCAAATTATCCTGAAAGATTTTCCAGGTTGTTTCCATTTGAGAGTCATCGCCAGTAAAGAGACAAGAGTAAAAAATATATCGAGAACAAAAAATGTTTCTGAAAAAGCCGCCCTTGCTCAAATTATTGAAAGTGATTTAAATCGAGGAAATTTCGTAAAGAAATTTTATAATATCGATTGGAATGATCCCGCGCTGTATGATTTGACCATCAACACAGACCATTTTGATTTAGAGAAAATTGCTCAATGGGTTCTAGAAATTTAGATTCTATGGCTTCCAACCATCAAAAAAACACAATCAAGTTTTCTCACCCTGCCGAGGAGATGTTTGCCAAAATACTGGACTTTTATGGAGTGGATTGGCAATACGAACCAAAAACTTTTGATTTGGAGTGGAATGAAAAAGGCAACGTGAAATTAGCTTTCACACCTGATTTTTATTTACCTGATCAAAATCTATTTATTGAATTAACCACACTAAGACCTCAATTAGCATCCATAAAAAATAAAAAAATAAAACTCATGAATGATCTATATCCAGAGATTAAAATAAAACTTATGAAACGACGTGATATTCGTGACTTGTTAATCAAGTATGGACTATATGAGGATGCTCAAAATTATCATGGCACGGATGCCCAGAGAGGTGGATCTTGAATTCACAAAATGTAAATCAAAGTGACGCAGTCAGTCAAATACTTTATTCAGAGGATCAGATTAAATTTAGAGTATTACAACTAGCCCAACAAATTAACAATGACTATCAGGATCGTTATCCAGTTTTTGTGGGTGTACTTAAAGGTGTATTCATTTTTATGGCTGATTTATTGAGAAACATAATTATTGATTGTGACGTGGATTTCCTGGCTATCAGTAATTACAGTTCAGACTCAAGAAAAAGGGGGGTGGTTCGATTGGTTAAGGATTTAGATATCCCTATAGAAGGTAGACATGTTTTATTCATTGAAGATGTGATTGATACAGGTTTAACATTGAATTATATTCTAAGAAGCTTACGAGAACGAAATCCAGCCAGTTTGGAGGTTTGCACCTTATTTGATAAACCTTCGAGAAGATTAATAGAAATCCCCATTCGTTATAAAGGTTTTGATTTACCTGACAAATTTATCGTGGGTTATGGATTGGATTTTAATGAGCGATACAGAAATTTACCATTTGTAGGTATTTTAAAAACTGAAATATTTCAACAATCTGGCAATTCATTTAAATTGAAACAGGGGCTCTAAGTAACCTTATTTTAGCTTTACTTTACCCTTTTCTTAGTAAAATGCTTTCTCCAACTTCCTGAAAGACTTATATCCTACTACTAAGAAATTTTTCCTAAATCGTTCGTTTCACCTAGCCTGAGAATTTCTCTCCTGGTACTACAAACTTTGATTCAGTTTTTAAGGCAAAAGGGCTAATTCAATTTCTCAGAGCTCCCTGCAATTTCATTATAGAGGAATTGTATAGACGAGTCAATATACCTTGAAAAATTTTAAGATTCATAACCAGGTCGTTATAAATCTTCCAAAAGATACTTTATTTGATTAAAAATTGGTCTGCTTGGGAAGGCCAGGTTTGTGGATCGACCAACCTGAGGTTTTTTCTGGCGAGAAAAGTTCGGAGATCATCCACACTTGAATTTCTCAGATCTTCAAATGTAAGGATGTTATTTTCATTCAGCAATCGTTCAATCGCTGGTCCGATTCCCTTGATTACTTTTAGATCATCCTTGATAATCTCTTTTTTCTCAATTGTCTTTTTTACTTCAGGCATAGGATGTTCGTCGGTTCCATCAATAATTTTTACATATTTATTTGTATTTCGATCGTTTAATTGTTCAATTCTGGATTTTGAGCGTGAAAGAACATAAATAAAAGTTCCAAGGATACCAAATACAATACCTAACCATAAAAATATATTGGCTTTTTTATTTTTCTTCATAAAATCCTTAAAATAAGACCGTGATATCGACTACCACGGTCTCATTTTTTTCTTAATATTCTACTATTCTCGGAAGTTCTTTCGCTTGTTTTACCCAGGATTCTACCTGAGAAAGAACAGGCAGTCTGCGAACTAATTTCTTTTGTGAGTTTATGTCAGTTAATTTTTCAAGCAAGTTCTCTGGTTTTCTTTGCGCTAATTCTGGTACAGTATCAACTCCTGCTTCTTCCAGCAAATCTGAATACTCTTCGCCAATACCTTTAATCCTGAATAAATCTGCAAGATTGACCCATTCAAGGATTAATTTTTCGGAAATACCTAAAACCTCAGATAACTTTTTGCGATCCTTTTGTTTCGCCGCTGTTTTTAAAAGTCCTTCTACCGTTTTGATGCCTTCTTTTGCAAGTAATTCTGCATATTTCGGGCCGATACCTTCAATATCTGATATTTTTGCCATTAGACCTCCCAATTAAATTGTGTATATGATCTATTGTATACAAAATAAAATAAATATCAAATGACAATAACAATAACAAATTTTGGTGGTTCAAGGTAGTATCGAAAAATAATCCAAAAGGATTTTGGAATCTTCATCCAGGTATTGGCTGAGGACATCAAAGAAATTTTTTTGTGATGCAATTCGATTGGATTGAGATGAAGCGTAATTTTTTAGGAATTTGAAGAAGTTATCATCGCCTAATTCTTGACGAAGGGTGTGAAAAAATTTTGCACCCTGTAAATACGTGGCATTTCGGTAAGGGACAAAACCCTGGTAATCATATATCGGTTTGTCGATAAGATCATCGGGTTGGTAATAATTAACCCGATATTCCCACCACCAGTCTACCAGATCCGGATAATACTCCTCATAAAACAATAATTCGCTGTATGTGCAAAGTGCTTCATCTAACCATGGCTCAATAGCCTGATCGTTTGCGATGGAAGAATACCACCACTGATGAGCTGTCTCATGCACAGCGATGGCTGTCAGGTAATTTTGAGGTGAATTATCAAAAAGATTGTAAAAACCACGACTTAGAAAATACAGGCCATCATATTCCATACCATCCAAAAAATCAGCTTCCACGATCGAAAGGTTTTTTCTTGGATAAGGGGAAAATAATTTTGAGTACAATTCAATCGCTTTGACTGATTCATTTAAAACATGTAAACCTGCCTGCTGATGGAATGGAAATGTATATGAGGTAACGGTGATGTCATTTACCGTTTTGGTTTCAATTAAATAAGAGGGGCTTAATGACCAGGCAAAATTTCGTGCGGATGTTGAAATAAATTGGTAATTATTATCGTTTTGATTGACTGGATTTGTGGATGCAGCAATGGATGTGTTCAAGGGGGTTTTGACCATATCTATTTCAACCTGAAAATTTGCCAGATCATAAACCAAATACTCACCATAAAACCAGGGTTCATGTAATAACCATTCTCCATTCGATGTTAAAGGTGGGATAAAAGGGTACCAATCCACAAAATTAGTTTGAACTGTAGAATAACCGAAAATTCCTGGCTTTCGGTCATCAGCTGGTGGGGGGAGGGGTGGTACCTGCAATTCATAATCGATTTGGAGATCTAACTTCTCG
>DAOUGX010000086.1:0-4051 GCA_034428855.1 Anaerolineaceae bacterium
TGCAGCCATGCTGGCGATGAGAAAATTGGCTATATCTTCAGAGGTTGAAAACAAGCCACCGGATCCCTTCTCGGGATAGACATATACAGGAACAGGTTTTCCCTGCAGGTTATATCCATTTGGAACCGCGGGGTTCCATTGGGCATTCCATTCAAAGCTGGAATGATGCATATCGAGTGGCTCCAGTATCTCCTGGTGCATAAACTCAGAAAAATCCCTGCCGGTAACTTCTTCGATGAGTAATTCCAGCAAGTTGTAACCAATGTTGGAATAGAAGAAAGATGTGCCAGGTTTCTGAATCAAAATGGCTTCACGAGATAAACTCGCTTCTAATGAAGGAATGTTTGCAGTCGGTGAGTAATAATTATAAAAATCTCCGATTGGGAATCCAGCTGAGTGTGTGAGAAGCTGTCGAATCGTGATGGTATCGGTTGAATATTTATTATCTGGAAAACGCCATTGTTTCAAATAGTTTTCGATTGGACGATCCAGTTCAATTTTTCCCTGTTCAACCAATCGCATGATTCCCCAGGCTGTAAGTGATTTGGAGATGGATTGGACACGCATCCGGGTATCCATCATTAAGGGAGTGTAGGTAGCTTGATTCGCGACACCATAGGATTGAGACCAGATCAGTTCTGCATCTTTGACCAAAGCAATACTTACACCAGGAATATCATAATTATTCATCCAGATTGGAATAATGGTGTCTGCTTGATGAGAAAAAGACTGGATGGAGCCGTCTCGTTTGATTCGATGGAATGGAGTTGGTTTTGAAAATACAATGACAACAAAAATGGTTATCAGAAATGTCAAAAATAATCTCAACCATTTCCCATTGATTTTGATTCGATGTTTTCTTTCTGACGTAGTTGCTTGTTCATGCATAATAAACCTTTGGATGATCGACAGGAGTTGATTGCAGAAACAGATCGTGAAGACTATACCCAGTTAGAGTTTATCTTTACAGACGATTCTTAGCAACGACCAGCATCATGAACCATAGATGAACTTAAGATCGAATAATATATCCATCAACTGACCAGGTTGTCAGAGAATGAGAGGATGAATACTACAAGGATCAAATGGAAGTAACTTTTCTATTTCACCAGTTTGTTCTTTAATGAGAAGGAAACCGCCTCGGTACGTGAATTAACATTCAATTTGGAGAGAATACTGCTGACATGAGATTTGGTTGTGGATTGACTGATAAATAATCGTTTTGAAATTTGACCATTATTCAATCCTTCAACCATTAATGCCAGAACATCTCTTTCTCTTTCGCTTAAATCGTGACCAGGAAGTTGATCCGGTTCCAGAGAAGCATGCACCAACACTTCGACAGCCTCAGGTGCTAATGTGGGTTTACCTGCGTAGGCCATGCGGATCGCGTTTGCAAGCTCGTTTGCGGTTATATCCTTCAATAAATATCCTATTGCTCCTGCCTGGAGCGCCGATTGAACCTGTTCCTTTTCTTTATAACTGGTGAGAGCCAGAATTTGTATTTGGGGGTTTTTTTGTTTGATCAGACGGATGGCTTCAGCACCACCCATGCCGGGCATGACCAGATCCATAAGGATGATATCTGGTGGTGTAAGATCGCAAAATTTTACAGCTTGCTCACCATTTTTTGCTTCTCCGACCAGTTCAAAATCCTCATAAACCATTAAAAATGAACCAAGACCGTTTCGAACGACCGCATGGTCATCGGTTATCAGTATACGTATTTTTCTTGACTCTTTCATTCTTCCTCCCTCGTAGTTTGGTTACCCTTTTTCCATTGTAAATGCACCTGAGTGCCCTGGTTGATCTGACTGGTAATGAATAATTGAGCACCCATTTCTTCGGCTCTTTCTTTCATGATACGTAAACCATAATGATCTGTTCCCAGATTCTGAGAGGTGTCAAACCCCTGACCATTATCTTCCACAATCAGATCTACGGATTCAGTATGTGTGGAGTACGAAATGGAAACATGGGTTGGATCAGCATGTTTACTGATGTTATTAAGAGCTTCCTGAGCGATTCGATAGAAGCCGATTTTGACGTCAACAGGGAGTTCACACTTTCCCTGAACCTTTAAATCGATGGGAATTCTAGCCCGGGCGATGAAGGCATTGGTAAGATGTTGAAAGAGATCGCATAAGTCAGCATCTGCCAGGGCATCCGGCCGTAATTCCATCAGCAAGGTGCGCATTTCAGCCAGAGCACCACGGGTCAATTCGCGCAGTTCATTTAATTTCTCAAAACCTGCTTGCGGATTTTTTTCGAAGATTTTTGGCAACACTTCAGCGGTCAGGGTGGTGGAAAATAAGGTTTGGGTGACCGCATCGTGTAATTCACGGGCTAAGCGGCCTCTTTCCAGAGAGACTGCTTCTTCGCGTGCTTTTTCCATCAGAATTTTCTCGGCGATTTTTTGATCGGTAATATCTTCCGTCGCTCCTACCAACCGGACCACCTTGCCATATTGATCGTAGACAGGAGAAATCGTCGTGTGGAATGTGCGGATTCTTTCAAGATTCCAATAAGGTGCGGGACCCTGTTCTTCATATTCAATTGCATGACCGGCATTAATACAGTCCAAATAATGTTGCCTCACCGAGTGAGCCACCTCAGGAATCACCACCTCATCAATTGTTTTCCCCCAAATCTGATCCGGTGAAAGACCTGAATGCTGCTGGTGCCTGGGATTGGTACGCAGGATCCGGAATTGATCGTCTGGTAAAACCTCAATGATAAAAAGTTGTTTGGTGGAGTTTTCAAACACTTCTGAATACAAAGCCTGGCTGATTCGTTGTGATTCCTCAGCCTGTTTTCTTTGTTCGATTTCATTTTGGAGTTTGAAATTCGCAATCTCCAGCTCGATTGTTCGTTGTGCAACCCGATGCTCGAGATCATCATAAGCATTGATCAGCGCTTGTTGAGCTTTCTTATTTTCGAGTGCGTTGATAATGATACTGGCGACCACCTGTAACAGTGAGATATTGTCATTTGACCAAACCTTTTTCCTGCGGACGGAATCGAACCCCAGCAAACCAACCACTTTCCCTTGATATTCCATGGGGACCGCCAGGAGAGATTGAATCTCCTGTCTTTGAAATTCCTCTTTTTCATTGCGTGCATCATCCTGCAACTCAGCAACCACAGGGATATGTAAAACTTTCCCTTGAAGAAGTTGCCGATTGGACCAATGAAATTCCTGCATTGGTATCTGGAATAAATTGTCAATTTCATGATGAATACCATCTGCTGACCATTCATAAGTACAGGTCATAGTTGCCAGATCCTCAGCAAACAAAAACAGGTAACATCGATCCACTCCGGTGAATCTGCCAATGGATTGCAAAGCAGCATCGATGGCTGTATCGAGTTCTTCTGGTGGAAGATTAATGAATTGAGTTGCCAGTGATAAGATCAAATTTTCAAATGATGAGCGATATTTGAGCTCATCCTGTGCTAATTTCTTATCGGTGATATCCAGTACCAATCCTGTAAAATGTGAAAGTTTATTTTCTGCATCCAACACCGGTGTGGAAATTGTTCGAACCCAGGACCATTCCCCTTTGGTTTTGTTGTAATGACGGGCGGTTTCATCATAACGGACTGCTTCTGTCCATGAGCGGCGATTCGATTCGATGACTCTTTGTTTATCTTCGGGATGGATATTAATAAACCATGATTCGAAATTCACAGGATCATCGATGCCAGCGATCTCTTTCAGAGATGGACTGTACATCAGCACTCTCCCACCATAAGGGTTTGTAGGATCCACAGCAATTTGATAGATGGCAAATTCAATTGCATCTTCCAACAGAGATATTAGACTCGGGTCGAGATGACCGTTGTAAGGATTTTCCATGTTCAGAAACCGACCTTGGAATGGAATGGAATTGATAAAAACATTCCGGAATAATTAATTATACACAGTTTTTTTCTTCAACTTTTATTTTGATTACACAAATAGTCAAATCTGCAAACAATAGATAAGACACAAATGGGGATTTGGTTTTCTGAAAATAAGATGGCAAACAATTGTAGAATAAAATTTCCT
>DAOUGX010000087.1:0-3088 GCA_034428855.1 Anaerolineaceae bacterium
CCAATTGTCAATCTTGTTGAGCCCAATCAAAAAGATTGGGCAAAGACCTTCGGAATTTCTGAGAAAAATTGTCTGGATTAGTTCAGCAGCCTCATTGCAGAATAATCAGATCCTGTCTTTGTTGATCAATATTTTGATGCCCTGGGACATGTTTTTTGCATATGTATTAGATAAGTATAAACAAAAACTTAGCCATATGCTTCCAACCTGGTTAGAGGTCTGGTATTCCGCAGATGGACATTTGGCTTTGGCAAATTTTGCATATCTGAATCCGGAATATCATTTTCCGGTGATCCATGAAACATATTCAGAATCCTTATTTGATGCGAAAGGTATCGGGCATCCATTGATTGCAAAAGGAGTCAAGATCGTAAACGATTATTCCTTTAACCATTTAGGGCAAGTGGCTTTGATCAGTGGTTCAAATATGTCCGGCAAGAGTACATTTTTACGAACTTTAGGCATTAATAGTTGTCTGGCATACGCAGGAAGCGTGGTTAATGCGACACAATTCCATCTTTCGATTTTTCGTTTATTTACCTGTATTCAGGTGAGTGATTCCCTGAAAGATGGTTATTCATATTTTTATGCGGAAGTACGCAGGCTGAAGGAATTGTTACGTCTATTGGATAAAAAAGAGCAGGTAGCTGTGTTATACCTGATTGACGAGATATTTCAAGGTACGAACCATGAAGAGCGCCGAATTGGAAGCCTGGCGTATATAGGAGCATTATTGAAATCCAATGGATTGGGGACCATTTCAACCCATGACATCGAATTAAGCAAGTTGGCTGATAAAGAAACCAATTTGGTAAATTACAATTTTCAGGATTCAGTTGTAGATGGGAAAATGAATTTTGACTACCGGTTGCGTTCGGGTCCCAGCCCTACAACCAACGCCTTGAAAATAATGGCATTGGAAGGTTTACCAATTGATATAATGTAAATTATTATGATTGCAGTAAATATTCATGTAATTTATTTATTATTACATTTGTTGACAAAGATTGGATAAATTGCATCCAATTAGTGCAACTTTTTAAGATATACTTCATCTAACTAGTTGGCAGGTAGTAACGATTTGGTTAGAAGCTGGTTGTAAATAAATCTAGGATACGAAAACCATCTTTCATCATCCGGACTCAAGCAGGTTTAGCTTATATGAAACAAAGCGCGTTTGAATTCAAACTGAGAAAAAATCCACGCCCAGTGGTAGTTGAAATCTGGGCACCCTGGTGTGGTCCCTGCAAAGTGATGGCTCCCTATCTTAAGAAAGCCGAGCAAGAATTTACCGGAAAAGTGGATTTATGGCGGATCAATGCGGATGAAAATTCTGAATTGGTTCGGGCAATCGGTGTCCGTGGCATTCCAACCATGATCGGATACCACAAAGGCCAGGAAATTTTCAGAAAAACCGGAGCGATGACTGCAGAAAATGTATCAGGTTTTTTCTCAGCTGTAGAAGATAACAAACCATTTTCTCGCCGTCTTTCCTGGGTTGAGAGAGCGATCCGAATCATTCCAGCCTTGATCGTCCTCGTTCTGGGTATTTTGAATGGTCCAAATTATTGGTTATTAGCGTTGGGTGGCGTCATTTTGTTCAGTGCATTTTATGATCGTTGCCTCATTTATAAAGTGATCAGCGCACAATTTCGAGAAATGTTTAAGAAGAAAACTGCCTGATCGAATAATTACTTTGGAAAGAACAAAACCAGCTCTCGGGGGGAGCGTACCCTGGATGGAGGGCAAAATGGGGAACTGGTTTTGTTTTTTCAATTTAAATGGTTGTCAAAAATAAGTGGTAATTCTTGATAAATCTTATATAAAAAGTTGACTTAAATCTATTGACTGGCTATAGTCATTCTACCAGGCCAGTTAATCCAATTCGTTATCATCACCATCCCAGCTGTCCAGGAATTTCTTGCATCTCAGAGGGAAAATTGCCAAATTTATCATCCAGGGGTGTTGTTTTCCGTCAAGCGGTTACCATGGAAAAACCTTTACAGGTTGTGGGTGTACTGAATGCGTATGCTGCCTTACTGGCGAAATCTGCTGGACATAAAGCCATCTACCTTTCCGGAGGAGGGGTGGCTGCCGGTTCATTGGGCGTCCCGGATCTGGGGATTACTACCCTGGAAGATGTGTTGATCGACGTCCGTCGGATCACAGACGCATGCGAATTGCCACTCCTGGTAGATGTTGATACGGGGTTTGGTTCAGCTTTTAATATCGCCAGAACCGTAAAATCTTTAATCAAATATGAAGCAGCAGCCATGCATATCGAAGATCAGGTTCAAGCCAAACGCTGTGGACACAGACCAGGCAAAGCGCTGGTATCTAAAAATGAAATGTGTGATCGGATCAAAGCTGCTGTGGATGCCAGAACTGATCCAGGTTTTGTGATCATGGCACGCACAGACGCACTTGCCTCAGAAGGTATCTCATCGGCCTTGGAGAGGGCGCAAGCATACGTGGCTGCTGGCGCTGATATGATCTTTGCAGAGGCGATTACCGATCTTGATCAATATAGTTCATTTGTGAAGGCAATCAAAGTCCCGATTTTGGCAAATATCACTGAATTCGGGAAGACACCTCTTTTTACCAGGGAACAATTAGCGTCGGTAGGAGTCGGATTAGTGCTTTATCCCTTAAGTGCTTTCCGGGCTATGAGCGCAGCTGCGCTGCAGGTCTATCAGACTCTCAGAGAAGAAGGTGGTCAGGCTAAGGTAAGTCCTATCATGCAAACACGTGAAGATCTGTACCAAATCCTGAATTATTATGCTTATGAAAAAAAACTGGATGATCTTTTTGCTGCTTCGGAATCTCAGGAAAAATCCGATACGGCTTAACCAAAAACAACTTTATGAACAGGGAGAAATAAATGAGCACACAAACAGTCGAAGTAAGAAAACCTCTTAAGAAAATTGTACAGCTCTCCGGAGTACCTGTGGGTGAAACTGAAATCTGTACAGTTGGCACCGAAGGTCATGACCTGCGATATCGCGGATATGATATTTATGATCTGGCTGAATTCGCCAGTTTTGAGGAAGTCGCGCATTTATTAATTCACGGAGATTTACCAATCAAA
>DAOUGX010000088.1:0-7131 GCA_034428855.1 Anaerolineaceae bacterium
TATGCACGCACGCAGGATAATAGTTATCCTCAGGCATTCTGGCAACTCATTTCTGACTGGATGGAATCAAACCCACCTGGAAAAGGTCCAAACTGGAAATGTGGACAGGAAGCCACGTTACGTTTGATGTCTCTTTATTTTGGTTATGCAGCTTTTAAACAACATCCTTTGACCACATCGGAAAATATCACTCAATTCACCATCCTTGTGGCAGCATTGGCGGAACGCATTTATCTCAACCTGGGATATGCCATTTATACTCGCAGTAACCACACCATCAGTGAAAGTTTTGGCATCTGGCTGGCTGGTACTCTCTTTCCAGAATTGAAAAATGCGAAGAAATATCAAAGTATTGGAAAACAGATACTGGAAAGAGAAGCATCCGTGCAAATCTTTCCGGATGGTGGATATGCGATGCATTCACTCAATTATCACCGATTTGTTCTCCACATTTACCTGTTTGCCATTCGCATTGGAGAATTGAACAATCAGAAACTGGCCTCTTCTGTTTATCAGGCTGTTGAGAGATCTTTGGATTATCTGTCCACATTGTGCGACTTACAAACCGGTCTGGTGCCCCAATACGGTTCCAATGATGGGGCACTGGTTCTACCATTAAACAATTGTGACTATAACGATTACCGACCTTTGCTGCAACTGGGTTTTTACACCCTGTATAAGAAGAGATTATTACCAGCCGGTGAATGGGATGAAGATATTTTTTGGTTCTTCGGACAGGAAGCCCTGGATGGTGCCATCGAGGAAAAATCTCAGACCGTTGATGAATTGTTTATCAACAGTGGTATCACCAAAATCAGTGGGAACAACACAAAAGCCTTTCTCCGTTGTGGACCATTACAGGATCGGCCATCCCATGCTGATCAACTCCATATGGATATCTGGTGGCAGGGCATAAACATCGCATTGGATGCTGGTACGTATCTTTACAGTGGGGAAGGACATTGGCGGAATGGATTAGCCAGGACCCAGGTTCACAATACCGTTTCTGTCGATCATCTGGATCAAATGGAAAAATTTTCCCGCTTTATTTGGGTGAATTGGTCTCAAGGAGATGTCCTCGCTTTTGAAGAAAAAGATGGGGTTAAATACTGGCAAGGACAGCATGATGGTTATTCTCGCCTGAAAGATCCGGTGTTTCACAAACGCACAGTGGTGCTACTGGATGATGATAATTGGTTTGTGATAGATCATCTTCAAGGAAATTCGGAACATCAATACACCCTGAACTGGTTATTGGACCATAATTTTTCTCAGAAAATTGATTCTGGAAATATATTACAGCTACACTCAAAATCCAGTGTATTAAACGCCCAATTTGGTGTTTTGGGGAGTCAAACTCCGATGGATATCATCAGCGCTGATCCATCCAGCTCACGTGGTTGGGTTTCGCATCATTATGGACATAAAGAACCAGCCATTTCGCTGCAACTGAATATTAAAAGCAATCAAGTTGTTTTTTGGAGTTACTTTGGTGTTGCTCCAATTAACCCGTTTCAAGAAATTGAATCATTGCAAATTCAATCAGAAAATTGGCAACTTAAGCTATATTCGATGAACCTGCATATTCACGAAATGAACAATAAACCGGATATCACATTGAATATTCAGTCAGACCATATCCCTGGATCAGAAATCACCTGAAATTTTCATAGTAGAATGAAGTTGATTAGATAACCAACTTTTTAAGTGAATACAAGCATGGAGGAAAGCATGCAGGAAGTTGTAATCATAGATGCTGTACGTACTCCCATTGGTGCGTTGGGAGGTGTATTATCGAAAGTTCGTCCGGATGATCTGGCAGCCCATATACTCATAAGTCTGATACAACGTACTCAAATTGATCCGGCCATCATCGAAGAGGTCTATCTGGGATGTACCAACCAGGCTGGAGAAGATAATCGTAATGTTGCTCGTATGGCAACTCTCCTGGCTGGTTTTCCAGTCGAGGTTACAGCAGTCACTGTAAATCGTCTTTGTGCTTCCGGTTTGAATGCCATCAACATGGCTGCCCGTGCTATTCGTTGCGGAGAAGGCGATGTATATGTTGCTGGTGGTGTGGAAAGTATGTCCAGAGCACCATACTCGTTACCGAAAGCAGAAAATGCCTTTCCTTATGGAAACCTGACAGCTTACGATACTGCCATCGGCTGGCGCTACCCGAATCCAAAATTTGAAGCGCAATACGGAATTGACCCAATGGGCATCACAGCTGAAAATTTAGCGGACCAATACCAGATTACACGTCAACAGCAGGATGAGTTTGCTTTAAGGAGTAATCAGCTTTCCATAACAGCGATGGATAATGGCAATTTTTCTGAAGAAATATCTCCAGTCAGCATCCCTCAGAAGAAAGGCGAACCGATTGTCGTTTCTCAGGATGAGCGCCCTCGCAGGGAAACAACCCTTGAAAAGCTGGCGGCCTTAAAACCAGCTTTTAAGAAAGATGGGACAGTGACTGCAGGGAATTCATCCGGAATGAATGATGGCGCTGCAGCAGTCTTGTTGATGAGTGACAGACGAGCCAGAGAATTAGGATTACAACCACTGGCACGTTGGGTCGGAAGCGCTGCGGCAGGTGTCCCTCCCCGTATTATGGGAATTGGACCCGTACCAGCTACGCGGAAATTGTTGCAACGGACTGGGTTGAATCTGAGTTCAATTCAGCGAATTGAGTTGAATGAAGCATTTGCAGCGCAATCTCTGGCCGTCATACAGGAATTAGAACTTGATCCTAAGATTGTGAATGTGAATGGGGGAGCCATTGCTTTGGGGCATCCGTTAGGTTGTTCCGGAGCCAGAATCATGACCACTTTACTGCATGAAATGAAGAGAATTACCGCCATTAAACAAAAATCATTCTTTGGTTTGGCTACCCTGTGCGTGGGTGTTGGACAGGGTGAAGCAACCTTAATTGAGTCGATCCCCGTATGAAAGCGCTTGTCACTGGGTCAACTGGTTTTATAGGTAGCGCCATCTGTGCGGCACTGGTTGAACGGGGTATACCTGTTCGTGCTTTTCATCGCTCAACCAGCAATCTTTCATTGATAAAGAATCTTACTGTTGAACATGCGATTGGTGATCTCACAAACCCAGCCAGTCTGGAAGCCGCCATGCAGGGGATTGACGTGGTGTTTCACACTGCTGCCTTATTAGGCATAAAATCCAAAGCCAGTGAATATGCTTCTATCACAATTCAAGGAACCCGTGCCGTGCTGGATGCAGCCCTGAATACAGGTGTTGAGCGAGTTGTTCATACCAGTTCAGTGGCAGCATTGGGTATTCCACCAATTGCCTGTGAAATGACACCTCCCGAAAAATCCCCGTTGTTAACAGAATACTCCACGTGGAATATTCAACCCCATTATTGGTTGTATGGGTACAGCAAATATCAGGCGGAAATGGAAATTCAAAAGGTAGTGGCTCAGGGTTTGGATGTGGTAATTACCAATCCTTCCTATGTCGTGGGTGCGGGAGATCTTTATCGAACAGAGAATTCACCAATCGTCAGGTTTTATCAACGTCAAATTCCCTTTGTCCCAACCGGAGGGATTAACATCGTCCATATCAAGGACGTCGTTAATGGTCATCTGGCAGTTATGGAGTATGGAAAATGCGGGGAACGATACATTCTTGCCCATGAGAATCTGACATTTAAACAGATGTTTTCCATTTTATCTGCGATTACCGGAGTGCAATCCCCTGGTTTATTGGTTCCAGGAAAAATCCTGCGGCCATCAGTAGGTGCCCTGCAATTGTTCAGTTCGCTGTTTAATTTGCCGGTTTCGGTGGAGTTAATCCGATATGCAGGATATGGTTTTTATTTTAACAACCAGAAAAGCAGGCAGGTTCTCAAACTGGAATACCAGCATTCCGCTACGGAAGCCATGCAGGATGCTTTCTCCTGGTTTCAGCAAAATTACCGGAATTAAACGCTAGTCCTCGTCTTTTTGTCTATGATGCATGATTACTTCAGGGTCGGTGTTTAATAACTGATTCAATCCTGAAGCCATGGCAGCACCATGCCTGTATTGAAATGGCCACATACTGCGATGATCGAAGAAAGAAATTCGATCACCATCCTTCAGTTCCTGATCAAGGTCTGGCTGTAACCCGGGTAACGCACTCAGGTTACCATTAATAAAGGTAATTCCGCGCTCTTCGGATGGCATTTTAAGCATTTTTAATAAATCACCCACTGTTGCTTTATCCTGTAAAACGCATTGAATACTGGCAAATCCTTTTTCTGCCTTTTCGCTCGCATACAATGATAAGACTCCATACAACCAGACATCAATATTCATATTAATTACACCCTCCACCGATCGGGGGGAAAATTCCTATCTCATCCCCATCTTTTAAAATAGTATCTGGTTCACAATAGATACCATTTACGTAGGCTAATTTTATTTCTTCCAACGGTATTTGTAAAAAATTATAAAGGTCCGCAATGGAAAAATCTGGCTCTAAATTAATATCAGCCGCTTTTCCAAGTTCCAGACCTGGTAAATATTTACGTAGAGTAGCAAACAATTTGACTTTGACAATCATCTTCATCAAGGACAACGCACAATATCCTGAGCCCAAAGACAATCAGCACAGGATGGATTATGACCCCAACAACCTTCATTATTTTTTCGCAGGTCACATGTCTCTCTTAAGTTGCAATCCGGACAGGATGGAAAATGAAAAGACCGAACATTGCTGCGAAAACGGGTGAATTCCTCACTCATCCAAATATCTGCCAGAGATTGTTCATTCACATTTCCGAGCACATAGCGTTCTACATTTTTTTCGACACCATCAACCGCATAATATTTATATTGATGTGAGAACGCATAACAAGGAGAAACATTTCCATCCCAACCCACAACAATCGATTTTTCCTGAACAAATTTACAACGTCGCTCTGCACCCCAAAACATGCGGGGTAATTCCAGAAATCCCCACCGTACCCACACATCGGATTTAACTGGCCAACTACCTGTTTTCAAAGGTTCTCTCGGCCCATACCCATACAGTTTTTCAGCATCCATTTCTTGCGTATAAGGTAAAACGTGAGAAACCACCAATCGGGAGGCATTCAGTTCAGAAGCTAATTCAAGCAAATCACTTAATTCATCCTGGTTACTTTGCATAGCGACAAATTCAATTCCTAATGTAGGTTTGACCACCCCTAGTTCATTTTTGATTTGGTTAAATCGTTTTACATTATCCAGAATCAGCGAAAGCTGCGTACCACGTACCCCTTCATAAGTTTCTGGTTTTCCACCATCGATCGATACGACCAGCTGATCAACCTCCAGGCGAATTAATTCACGAACGACATTCTCCGTTAATAAGACCCCGTTGGATCCTAACGTGACTGCCAGACCACGTTTGCGAACATCAGCAATCATCCCCATTAAATTCCGGTTCACCAACGGCTCACCAAAACTGGTAAAGATGACCCGTTCTAACATAGGTAACTCATCCAGGCTTTCCAGGATGTTTTTATAGGTCGCTACACTCATATGAGCATGTGGATCTGTCCAGGAATGACGGATACAGGTTTGACAATTTAAATTGCAGGCGGTGGTCACTTCAATGTAAAGCTTTTTTGCATCCGGAATCCTTGGATGTAAAATAATATCGCCTTCCCGTTCATCCAGCCAGAATTCAGTGTTTGGGTCTAATCGACGTCTCTGAAAAAAAGATGAGGGGATCTGAAATTGACCGTTCGTATCTGGCGTTAGTTTTGCCATTGATTTCCCTGTAAAAATTTCCAGTCCATTCAGTGCAAATTAACCTGATCGTTTTTTAAATTGTATCAGTATCTTAATTAAAAGTGGATGATTTTTATCAGAGAAAATCTGACAAAAATCATCCTTTCTGTACAATTAGAGTGTCTTTTTATAGATCTTTATAAACAGAATCCAAAGCTTCATCAGGGATATCGAATATTTGATTGTGTGGTGGCAATGGCTCCAGTTTCATGAATTCTGGAATTCGGTCTGCTTCATTGGTAAGACCGGCTGCTTCGTTGAACATTCGCTCCACTTTAAGGGTTTGGGCTCCATATGCAACAATTTCATCAGCATTCCAACTGGTTCCTAACACCCCATTACATTCCTGAATCACACCTTCAAATCCACTGGCAATATCCAGAATGGGGAAGGCAATGAAAAGACAATGTCCACAGGAATCGATAAAAGCTGTTGTTGCCTGGAATGCGCGGCTGAGGGCGGCTTTACCTTCCGGGCTCAATGGATCCAGTTTTCCACTAACTCCCAGGATTTCCGGACAAATCGTATACCCTGCAGTGTGGTCAGCACCCATTGTGGTGGTCGCATACGTAATGCCAATACCTTTGACTGCACGGGGTTCATAAGCTGGCATACCCTGATTTTTTACTGCAGGGACTCTTTCAACACCGTAAATCTTACCGGTTACACCCGTTCCACCACCCAGTGTGCGTCCCACAGCGGTTCCTTTGCCCATTTCATGGATCATTTGAATGGAACCTTTGCTGTCACCAAATTCAAGTAATCCACCTTCCATGGCCACACCTAATGTGCCACCCGTCTCAATGGTATCCAATCCATAAGCATTGCATAGTTGTACCATGGTGGCAATGTCATCCAGATTATCGATGCCCAGATTCGCACCTAGAGCCCAGGTGGATTCGTATTCAATACAGGAGGTCGCTTCCGTCTGATCCGGATTATAGAGTGTGTTGGAACATTGAATGATACAACCTGGTGAACACGCATGGTTGTAAATTTCTTTCCCCATACGTTCTTTATTGGTTTCAAATATAGCCTCACCGGAGGTTTTTGCTGCTCCTTCAAAACGACCAGCGGAGAAGTTTCGAGTGGGTAAACCACCTGCCTCATTCAAAATATTGACCAGAACGGCAGTACCATAGCTATTTAGGCCACCTTTGGGTTGAGAAATCGGATGGCTGCGAATGGCATCAATCAATTTCTTGCGACCCTCATCAAACAGTGATTTGTCAACCATGTCAATTCCAGGAGCACCTTTGGCATCCAGGATGATGAATTTCAATCGCTTTGATGCCAGAACGGCCCCCAAACCACCACGTCCTGCATAACGGCTGGGACGGCGAGCCAT
>DAOUGX010000089.1:0-3073 GCA_034428855.1 Anaerolineaceae bacterium
TTACCCCATTCTTCCTGATCTTGCTCAAATTTATTTGCGTAAAATCGCATCGCTGCTTCAACTGATAACATGTGATTGATTAAATTCTCGTTTTTTACAAACTCTCTGACTATTTTTATTGCTTCTGAACGATCCATCGTCAAATCCTTAATAATAATGAATTAAAAAATTGGTAATTCATCGCCAAGAACTGGAATAGGACGTTGAATCCACACATCCCATATGGCTGACACAGTGGCAAAAACCTCTCTTACATTCCAGTATCTCAAAGAGTATCTGGAATATTCTCGCAAGTCAGCATTGACACCCAGAGTTTTGATACCAAGCTGACCGCATAAGAACAGAGCTCTAGGCAAATGAAATTTTTGTGTCACGAGAAATGCCTGGTCTACTTTAAAGATTGATTTTGCCCTATAACAGGTATCATAGGTTCGCCTTCCAGCATAATCAAGCACAATATCCTCAAGCGGAACACCTAATTCCAATGCGTATGACTGCATAGCTCCGGGTTCATTGTATTCAATAAAGCGATTGTCACCACTAAATAACAATTTCTTTACTTTGCCTTGCTCATATAAATGCACTGCTGTTTTAACTCGATCTCTGAGTACCGGTGTCGGTGAGCCATCCCAATGCAATCCTGCCCCAAAAACTATTGCAACCGGATATCCAGTGGGTGCATCATCGAGGGAAATAATTTTTTCTGAAAAAATAATACGAAAAATCAACCAATTTAAAATAGGGAAAATGGTAACGAGAAAGCCTGCCCAAATCATAAATTTTAGTAAATTTTTGATAAATTTCATGACACTTAATATCCCAGATGTTGATATGGATTGATGTTCGCTGCTTTAACCAATTTTCGGAGATCATCATAATAATCATCCTCAATCGCAAGAAAACCTTGAATATCATATTGTAAAGCATCCGAAATTATCGCTTTTCCCTGTTCGTCGGAAATCATATTGAGAAAAGCGTTTTTAATATCACTTTGCATCTGAGCTGAAATGGTTGCCGATGCTGATAGTCCTAAATTAGGAATAATTGGATCGGAACGCCAAATAATTTTTATTCTATCCATCACATCTGACAAATCATTAATTACCTGTGAGGAAGTTCTTGGATCACCACTGTGAGAATAAGTTGCACCAAAATCACAAATACCTTTTATATACAAGGCTCGAATGAGAGAACCTGGATTTTGAAGATATGCTGGTGGTAGAAAAGAAACTCCATTCTGAGCCAGAAGTCCATAAGGAGCAATTGTTCCTGAAATGGATGAAGGTTCCGTCCAACAAGGTTGTTTACCTTCAAATTGACTTAATGCCATTTCAGCCGGTGCAATGGAATTATTTGAAGTTTCATCAAAGTAAGTGATAAATCCTGAATCTGCATTTGCAAAAAATTGAGTTCCATACTTAAATAATCCAAAATGATTTGATACTAATAATGGGACAACAAGGTCTCTTTCGGAAGCAGCCAGGTATGTTAAAGGTTGAATAAATAAGAAATGAATATTCCCAGTTCTTAATTGATCAAAACCTTCCTGTGGATCATCAAATGCTTCAAAACTAATTTCGTATCCTGTTTTCTCTTCTAATGAAATAAGCATTGCTTCGGCGTTATTTTCATACAAAGCAGGATTCTCTCGAACCAAAAATCCAATAATGATTGGTGATTCAACTAAGCCAATTTGACTTGTTGGTGAAGCAGTATTTGTGGGAGAAATGGTTGGGTTTGATGCAATTTCAAAAGTAGTGGTGGGCTCAAGCAGGACAGGTTCTTGACAACCCGTCAGGAGGAAAATACAAATAAAGACCAAAGAAATTAATTTGATCCTATTCTTATTGAATAAAAAAAAGGTTTTGTTAATTCTCAAAAATATCATTCCATAAAATTATAATACATTCAATTTTATAATGAATTGATGCAATATATGTGCCTAAAAAATTGTCTAAAAATTCTGGGTAAAGGGGAATATTGAATTAGGAAATCTCTGGTTATGGCTATTAATGATCGAACAACATTTATTTGTTTGTTAAATTACTTGACTTAATTATCAGGAATGATACAATAATTCTTAATTATTGAGAGGATTAGTCAGTTTGGATGGTAATATTTGGGTAACTCCCAATACGCATGTTAAAATACTTAACAAACATGTAGTATTAGACCTGATCCGATTCACTCCAGGTGGAGTATCCCGCGTTGATTTATCTCGTGAATTAGGGCTGACGAGGGCGGCTGTTACATCAATAATAAATGATCTGGTGGATGAGGGGTTTGTACGCGAAGCAGAGTCACGTTATTCTGGTGGAAGAAGACCGATTGTTCTAGAAGTAGCTCCTAACAAAGGTTTCGTCATTGGTATCGATCTTGGAGCAACCCATTTATTTGTAGCCTTAGCAGATTTTTCTGCGACCCTACTCGGTGAAAAAGAAATCGAAATTGACATAAACGAAGGTCCTGATGCTTGTTTACAACATGTGGACACATTGGTAAATCAATTATTGACTGAATTAGGATTTAGTTTTTCCGAAATTGCTGGTGTTGGCGTTGGGGTTCCTGGACCTGTAGTGATTGAAAAAGGCATGGTTAGCGCGCCACCAATCATGCCGGGTTGGAATAATTATCCGATCAGTGGTTCGCTCTCGAAAAAATGGAACTGTCCAGTCCTGGTCAATAATGATGCGGAATTAGGAGCTTTAGGGGAATGGGCTTATGGTGTAGGAAGAGGAGAAAAGAATCTGGCCTATATCAAAGTTGGTACAGGGGTTGGCGCAGGATTAATTTTTGAGAGTAAAATCTATCATGGAACGACGGGTTCAGCAGGAGAAATTGGACACATTACAATTAACCAAAAAGGCCCTAAGTGTTCATGTGGGAATAATGGTTGTCTGGAAGCTTTTGTGGGTGCAAAGGCAATTTCTAACAGAGCCCAAGAAGAATTAAGAAAAGGACGACGATCACAGTTGGTTGGATTGGGTGATTTATATCAAATAACTTCAAGAGATATTATAAAAGCAGCTAAACGAGGCGATTTATTATCACAACAAGTCATTTCTGAGGCTGG
>DAOUGX010000090.1:0-2908 GCA_034428855.1 Anaerolineaceae bacterium
CGGTTGGTAGGGAGATAAGGATATATCACCTTCCCTGGTCTCTCCGCTTAACACCAAAACAGTGCGTAAACCTGATTTTCCCAGGGCAATGTCGGTATACAGGCGATCACCCACCATACAAATTTGATGGGCAGGCAAATCCAACCGTCGCACTAGAGCGTTGACCACAGGTGGGTTGGGTTTCCCGATGATATAGTCAGGGTTTCTTCCGGTGGAAGCAGCCACAAAAGCTATCATGGCACCAATATCTGGCATGACACCATTTTCCAGAGGGCAATTAACATCCGGGTGGGTGGCAAAATATGGCAAGCCGGAGCGCACCTGGTCACAAATCTGTCGTAATTTATCATAGGTCAGGGTGGTATCAAATCCTAACACGACCGCCTGCGGATGTGTCGTAGTCAGGGTGAAGCCATATCCTTCGAATTCTTCTTCCAACGCTGGTGTTCCATACAGAGCAACCTGCTGGATTTCCGGAAAATTTTGCTGGATGAAATGGATGGTAGCTTCGCCAGAAGTAAATATTTGGCTCTCTTCCACCTCCAGTCCCATCTGGTTTAGTTTTTGGGCATATAAGCCACGATGTTTGGAGGAGTTGTTCGTCAGAAATACATATGGAATTTTGGAACTTTTCAGATAGTCAGTGAATTGTTTTGCGCCAGGCAATAAATGATCACCCAGAAAGACAGTGCCATCCATATCCAGCACAAATGCCTTAACCTCTGCGAATGGTATTCTTAGTTTCTTCATAACCGTTCTGTTAATCTATCCATCGCAGCATTTTGGATAGCCAGTTGCTCTTTTCTTCCTCATCATACGTGCTGAATAGTCTCCCGGTTTGCCCATTGATCATCACTGGATAGCGTTCAGCACCTAAAACCAACATCACACTCCACACGGGAACAAGCACCAGCTTATATTGTTCCACCGTGATCCGGCTGGAATTTAGCTCGAGATTGCGAATCCGTTTAACCTGGACATCCTTCAGGTATTGGCGTTCTGCCTCCAATGCCACCTTTCGGGCACTGATGGCTGCATCTCCCGCCGGCACATCATAACTCTCTGCCATCCAGTTTGCCAGGTATTGATGGTCAAATGTTACCAGTTCCTTGAAGTCAAAACTATTGACCAAACCATACATCAATTGTGGGCATTTGCGTGTGGCTGCCACCCTCACATCATCGTAAAACAGCGCTTTCGTGCTGCTTTGCGGGTACCACTCCCGATTTTCCAGCTCTTCCAATTGCCAATCAATGAACCCACCGATATCAAACGTCCAGACCGGTAAATAAATTCCTTGCAATGCCTCAAACTTTCCTTCACCGGCATCCTGTTGTGTACTCCACCAACTGAGTAAAGTCTGGTACGCCTGGTTTTCCGAAGTTTGAAACGGGATTAAAGCTCCCGGCAATAAGATTTCTCGCTCTTCTTTGTACACCACTGCATAATTTGATTCACAGAATGGGCATTGCCAGGAGAGTTGTTGCACCGGAATGATGAACTCTGCCCCACATCCTGAGCAAAGAGAAATTTGTGAATTTACTGGTTTGGAGTGACCTTGCCCGGTAGCCAGGGCAATCAAAAAATTGGACTCCTCAATGTCCCGGCTGGATTTTTTGCGAAAAGATTCTACTTCACAACTCTCACACATTAAGGATTGTCCATCAGGAGCAAAGGTCATGCGTCCCCCACATTGCGGGCAGGTAAACCGCTCCAGGTCATTGGCTGTCACCTGGTGTGTGACCTGACCCGGCAAGCGGTCAGGATCAACAATCTTATCAGGCTCTAATTCCCCATTTAAAATCGCCAGTTGACGGCGAGCTCTTCCTTCGGTCGGATCAATTGCCAGAATCTTCTCAACCCAATCACGCTGTTCCTTTTCTGTAGGAGAAACCAGACTCAGATAATACATGGCGTCCATCTGTTCCTTGACGGGTGGATCCTGATATAAATAGCGCTCCAAATATCTGTAAGCTAACTGCCTTTCTCCCACTTTGGCAGAAGCAATACCACGTACCAAAAGATCTCTTGAATGGGGACTATAACTGACAGATTTTTTCATTTCAATTCCTCGGGAAATGCAACTGGATGATTAATTGTATCAAAATCCGTCTGTTAAGATATGCCAAAAAACTTATAACCATGCTGAAACCAACCCGAGAATACCTCCTCCTAAAATCAACCAGGTGGAATTCACCCGAAACCGAATCAACAATATGGCAGAAATGATCCCAATTACAATTGTGAGTGGATCGATCAGAGAAGAACGACCTAACTGCACCAATACAGCCGCCATCAGCCCGAGGGATACTGCATTGACACCATCCAGTAAAACGCCAAAGGTTTTCGAATTTCTCAATTTGGGTACCAGAGGAGAGGATAAGGCAACAAAAATAAAGGATGGTAGAAAGATTCCCAGCGTCGCTAATAAAGCACCAGGAACGCCAGCCACCAGATAACCAATGAAGGTTGCTGTGGTAAAGACTGGCCCTGGAGTGACCTGCCCGATCGCTATGGCATCAATCAGTTGTTGATCCGTCAACCAACCCAAATGTACAACAAAATCTGAGCGTAAAAATGCCAGCAACACATACCCACTACCATACAGAATCGAACCGATCTTTAAAAATGTAAAGAATAACACCGGGAGTTGCACAGCCGATATTGCTTGCGGAATAACGGATAATATTCCACCCGGTAAAATCACCCCGGCTAATTGGGTTGAATTTATGTTTTTAATCCTCTTGATCAGAAACAGAACCAATCCACCTCCAAATAACAACACGATCTCATTCAATCCCAGCCAATATAAAATCATCACACCAGCCACAAAGATGCCTGTCACCCAATCCTTGATGGCCTTTTTTCCTAAACCCAGTAAAGCCTGTAAAACGATGGCAATCACCAC
>DAOUGX010000091.1:0-1620 GCA_034428855.1 Anaerolineaceae bacterium
CAAAAAATCCAGCCGGGACATTGAGGAGTCCAATTTTTTGATTGCCCTGGCTACCGGGCAAGGTCACTCCAAACCAGTAAATTCACAAATTTCCCTTTGCTCAGGATGTGGAGCAGAGTTCATTATTCCTGTGCAACAACTCTCCTGGCAATGCCCATTCTGTGAATCAAATTATGCAGTGGTGTACAAAGAAGAGCGAGAAATCTTATTGCCGGGAGCTTTAATTCCCTTTCAAACTTCGGAAAACCAGGCGTACCAGACTTTACTCAGTTGGTGGAGCACACAACAGGATGCCGGTGATGGAAAGTTTGAGGCCTTGCAAGGAATTTATTTACCGGTCTGGACGTTTGATATCGGCGGGTTCATCGATTGGCAATTGGAAGAGCTGGAAAATCGGGAGTGGTACCCGCAAAGCAGCACGAAAGCACTGTTTTACGATGATGTGAGAGTGGCAGCCACACGCAAATGCCCACAATTGATGAATGGTTTGGTCAATAGTTTTGACTTCAAGACACTGGTACCATTTGACCATCAATACCTGGCAAACTGGATGGCAGAGAGTTATGATGTACCGGTGGGGGATGCTGCCATCAGTGCCCGAAAGGTGGCGTTGGAAGCAGAACGCCAATATCTGAAGGATGTTCAGGTAAAACGGATACGCAATCTAGAGCTAAATTCCAGCCGGATCACCGTGGAACAATATAAGCTGGTGCTTGTTCCGGTGTGGAGTGTGATGTTGGTTTTAGGTGCTGAACGCTATCCAGTGATGATCAATGGGCAAACCGGAAAACTGTTCAGCACGTATGGTGAGGAAGAAAAGAGCAACTGGCTATCCAAAATGCTGCGATGGATAGATTAACAGGACAGGATATGAAGAAACAGGGATTACCATTCGCAGAGGTTAAGGCCTTTGTGCTGGATATGGATGGCACTGTCTTTCTAGGTGATCATTTATTGCCTGGCGCAAAACAATTCACTGACTATCTGAAAAGTTGCAAAATTCCATATGTATTTCTGACGAACAACTCCTCCAAACATTGTGGCTTATATGCCCAAAAACTCAATCAGCTGGGACTGGAGGTGGAAGAGAGCCAAATTTTTACTTCTGGCGAAGCCACCATCCATTTCATCCAGCAAAAATTTCCGGATATTCTGCAGATTGCTCTGTATGGGACTCCAGCATTGCAAGAAGAATTCAAAGGATATGGCTTCACCCTGACTACGACACAACCGCAGGCGATCGTGTTAGGATTTGATACCACCCTGACCTATGATAAATTATGGCAGCTTTGCGACCAGGTGCGTTCCGGCTTGCTATATTTTGCCACCCACCCGGATATCAATTGCCCTCTGGAAAATGGTGTCATGCCAGATATAGGTGCCATGATAGCTTTTGTGGAAGCTTCCACCGGAAGAAATCCTGACTATATCATCGGTAAACCCAACCCACCTGTGGTCAACGCTCTAATGCGACGGTTGGAATTGCCTGCTCATCAAATTTGTATGGTGGGTGATCGCCTGTATACCGACATTGCCCTGGGAAAATCAGGTTTACGCACTGTTTTGGTGTTAAGCGGAGAGACCAGGGAAGGTGATATATCCTTATCTCCCTACCAACCG
>DAOUGX010000092.1:0-6034 GCA_034428855.1 Anaerolineaceae bacterium
TGCGCTTCATTATCAAAAATAATCTGGCCTTCATCTGGATGGTAAAGACCATACAATTGTTTCATTAATGTGCTTTTTCCCGCGCCATTTTCTCCTAAAAGGGCATGTACCTCTCCGGCATGCACATCAAAATTGACATGGTTATTTGCCAAAACGCCTGGAAAACGTTTTACGATTCCACGCATTTCCAATTTGTCAATTCTGGGGTGTCCTGAAGGGAGAATTTGTTTTTGAGACATAAGCACCTACCTGGATAATATGGGTTGTTGTCAGGGTGGTTAGTACCACCCTGACAAATTTATGGAAAAAGAAATCTATTTGCCACCAACACCGATGGTAACTGTGCCATCGACAATACCTTTGGCAGCCGCATCACCCTGTGCTTTTACATCAGCGGGCAATGCATAACCTGGGTTGTAAACCATTTTCAAACCTTCATTTTCGAGGGATAAGGCATAAGCTTTTCCACCTAAGGTACCCTCTTTAACCAGGCCAATGATATCGCGTAATACAACTGTCCAATCGTAAATCTGGCATGCAACAACAATTTCCGGGGCTAATGAAGCCTGGTCTGCCTGTGTACCAAACCAGAGGACGCCTTTTTCCTTGGCAACACCGACGGCACCAACTACCATTTGAGCTGAACCGGTCATCACATCTGCGCCTGCACCAATGTGGGTTTGGGCAGCTTCAGAAGCCAGAGCCACATCACTGAAGGAACCGGTATAGTTTACGTTGACGGTGATATCAGGTTTGGTCGCCTTTACACCAGCTACGAAACCATCCACATATAATTTTGCATCGCCCACTTCAACCGGGCCTACAACGCCAATAACACCACTCTTATTCAGGGCAGCAGCCAATACACCACTTACATATCCACCTTCCTGAGAGAAAGCTTCATAAGCGAATACATTGGGTAATCCAAAGGTATCACCAGCGGTACCCCAGGCAAAACTTGTTTCCGGGAAATCGGGAGCGATCTCCTGCAATGATGCACCATATTGTGATCCATGTGCAACGATCAGATCGTAGCCTTGTGTGGCATAGTCACGTATAGCAGATGCGGCGTCATCCACCACAAACATGCTGTCAGAGACTACGAATTCAAAATTTTCCTTGCCCATTTCATTCTGGATGGCGACCAATGCATCATACATACTCTGACTGAAGGCCAGATCATTGATGGCACTTGGTGTTACCACTGCAACTTTAAAAGGGGCAGCTGTTTCTGCTGGGGCAGCCGGTTCAGCAGCACCACAGGCTGTACTGAATATGGCGACCAGCACCAATAAAACTACCAATTTACCGAACTTTTTCATTTTTTCCTCCTGAAAAAATTGTTATTTTAAATCCAGGGAAATCCCCGGGATTCACCAGATTATTCCAACCGTTCATATGCCTTGGATAAGGCTGACGGAGGTCGAACACGTTGTGCAGAAAGCACCAACACAACAATGGTCAGGATATACGGTGTCATCACCGCTATATCGGATGGAATGGGTATACCTACCACCTGAACCCAGATCTGAAGTGCATTCACAAAACTGAAAATCAATGATCCAAATAATACCCAGGTAGGACGCCAGCCACCAAAATAGACCAGCGCGATGGCAATAAACCCGAGACCGTTGGTCAGGTTGAACTGGAAGACGTTCAATAAAGCAATGGATAAGGAAGCACCAGCAATACCAGACAGCATTCCACCCAGTGTAACTGTGAAGTATCGGATTTTCGAAACACTGACACCCAGTGTATCTGCCGCTTCGGGATTTTCTCCTACTGCGCGAATTTTCAAACCTAAAGTCGTCTTATTCAACACAAACCAGGCTATCGGTACCAGGATGTAAGCACCATATACCAGGACATTTTGGGTGAACAAAATGGGTCCAAGGACAGGTATTTTGCTCAGAATGGGAATAGGAGCAATCGGAAAACCGCTGACGGTTTGTACATTATTGATCAATTTCTGGAAAAGCAAATCACTCATTCCTAAACCAAACAAATAAACACCAATCCCACTGATACCCTGTTCTGCATTTAAGGTCACACTGATGAAAGCCATCGCCAACCCCATCAAAAGGCCGACCACTGCTGCTAAAAGCACTCCTCCCACCAGATCACCCGTCTTAAAAACGACATAAAAGGCGGAGAAAGCTCCCATTAACATAATGCCATCGACACCCAGATTGAGCACGCCACTGCGTTGTCCAAATGTCTCTCCTATGGCTGCGTAAAGATAAGGAGTCGCCAGCCGAATGGCTGAAGCCAGTAATCCAATTAATACGGAACCGGTAAAAAGATCATCCATACTCTCAACCACCTCCTTCTGCTTGAGGAGATTTTTCTTTTGCGGCGGACGCCAGTTTATCCTCCAATTCTTTAATGGCTCTGCGACGGGCATTCTTTCGACGCCAAAGTTCACTGGAGACCACAAATACCACGACCAACCCATTCAAAGCTGTGATTAAGGCTGCCGGTACCTGTACGACCCGTTGCAATTTATTCGCCCCCACCAGCAGAGCTCCAAACAAAAATGAGGCCGGGATCGTCCCGATCGGATGTAATTGTCCAAATAAGGCAGCCACAATCCCATTAAACCCGGCTGATCCGGTAAAACTGGCTGCAGAACCATCTGTGATCATGAAGTGATTTACCCCATAAACTTGAATGGCGCCTGCCAATCCGGAAAAAGCGCCACTCAACATTAAGGAAAGAACAATATATCGATTTACTTTAATGCCTGCATAGCGTGAGGCAGCGGAATTTTGGCCAACTGCCCGAATGCGATAACCGATGGTGGTACGCCACAGAAAGAAATATACACCAATGGCCAGAATAACAGCGATTAAAGCACCAAGATGTAAGCGGGTGGGTATCAACCGCGGTAAATCAAAAGCAGCCGATAACCTTTCTGTTTGTGGAATTGCGGCTGCGCCTTTCTGGTTGGGCTGAATGAGGGGACCTCTTAACAATAAATTCATTAATTGCACAGCGATAACATTCAACATAATCGTACTGAGGATTTCATTCACATTAAAACGAGCTTTTAGATACCCGGGTATACCACCCCATAATGCACCTGCTGCAAACCCTACCAATAATGCCATCGGGATCATGAGTATGCCGGGTGCATCCGGAAATGCCAATCCCAGGGCGATTGAACTCAAACCACCCAGGATCATTTGACCTTCCCCACCAATATTGATTACACCCGCACGAAATGCAATACAAATACCGATACCAACCAGCAATAGTGGTGTCGCTTTTACGATCGTATCAGCGATAGCGTTGAAACTACCAAAAGCACCTTCCAGCAATGCGCCATATGCGACAAATGGATTTGCTCCTAATAGAATAAGCATCACTGCACCAACTGCTAATGCTGCAAGTGTAGCAATCAATGGCAATAAGGCATCAAAGATTGAACTCCAACTTATTCGCATTCTTTTCATTTCCTCCTTTCAGGGGGAACATTCAATGTAAAAATCTATAAGTTAGAACAAAGCCACCAATAACATTAATTTATTAATTTTACGTGAAAACTCATTAAATAAAAATTTCCCCGATCACCAAAAATTGTGAGTGGTTTACAATATGATCTAAAATTGTAAATAATTTTGAGAAAATACTCATCAACCTGATCCACGAGAAGATTTAGCGTAAATTACCAATAAAATTTAATGATTTGTAATTGTCTGACAATCACTCGCACACCAATGTTTTTAGCATATTTGTCTAACAATTACAAGTCATAATTTTAGTAAATTTTCGGCAGATTTCGTCAGCAATCAATTTCCTCCAACAATTGCGAAAGCGGAATTTTTACGGTATCTTTAATACATGTCGCCAACCGTTCCGGAAGCCATACAAATATTCAAGAGCAACGTTCAATTTGAGAATGAGAATACACGCCGGCTTTATTTCCGTGGGATGGATGCGTTTTTTGAATTCCTGCAGGATGAAGGCCACAGCACGATACAGACTTCTGAATTAGGAAAAAATATTGTGGTGCAATTTGGTGGTTGGATGAAAGATAAACGGGGGTACTCCATCCCAACACGGCGTCTATATATATCAGTTGTACGGGCTGCATTGAGATTCTGGCGTGCCAATTATGTGGGGTGGATCCGGTTTACCAGAGAAGAAGAACAAGAAGCCAGTCGCACTTCTCTGATTGGAAATCCTGAAGAACAAACCTCCCGGCATGAACGTCTGCCGGAGGATTTTGGCAATCGCATGCTTTCAACGGTCATGAAAATTCCACTACCCAAAAAACAACTGGACAGGCTGGAGTTACTGAGAAAACGAGCCCTGGTGGTATTGTTACGTGCCACCGCTTTACGTATTGGAGATTTGTGTCAATTAACAAAAAAACATGTGGACGATGCTCGGGTACAGAATGGCAGGCTGGAATTAAGAATGGAGAAAACCGGCCGGATTGCCCATTGTCGTCTGGGTACCGATACGTTACAGGTTGTTGATGAATATTTACAACTTCGTGATGATTATTCGCCCTGGATATTAATCCAGCACGGGAAAAGCAACCGCCGCCGGCATAACTCCAGCTCTTTCTTCAAGAATGCACGCCGCGGTTATGGGGCTCCCTTATCCAGTACCTCAGCCTGGCGTATTGTTCAGGAGGTGGCTGCCCTGGCAGGTTTGGATCGCGAGAAATCCTTCACCAGCCCGCATGCATTTCGGCATTGGCACGCCAAAACCCTGATTGAAAGTGGCGTCTCCCTGGAAAATATTCAGGCGGTATTAGGCCATTCCACCCCGGCGACCACCCGTATTATCTATGCCCCCGAACCAGATAAACGCCAGATCGATCAGATTGAAGCAAATTTACAGAAGATTTTTAAAGGAGATCAAAACAAATAATGCAACGAAGATCTTCTTCCTCGTTCCGTAAAGCAGAAACCATCTTTCTGGTGGTGGTTGGTGGAATCCTCATCCTGAGCTTGAGTGCCCTGGTTACCACCATCACCGTCAGTAATGCTCCCCCCACTCCTACCTCCACCATAACACCCAGCCCGACCATCACGGTAACAACGACGCCAACCAGATTACCCACGCGCACCTTTACCCCTACTTACACCTCTACCACCACCTTCACCCCTACACGGACTTCTACGATCACGCCCACCCCCAGCATGACATTCACACCCTCCAATACCCCAACTGCCTTTATTTTTGACCAGGGTGTATTTGAGCGTGGTTTTGTAATCAATCAGGTAATTCCTGGCATCATCAATCGGATGCAGGTGGCGGATGATGGTAGCTTCTGGTTTGCCTCCCCATACGCAGCCGGACGTTTTGATCCGGAAAGTCAAAAATTTACACAGGTAAATCTATCTGACCGCATTATTACGCTTAATCAGGATGGTAAGGTATGGATTTTACCTTCCACCGGAACGCCATTGCAGGTATGGGATGGTGTCGCATTTACCAGATATGATGCGACGAATAGCTGGCTTCCTCCGCAAGGATATGGAGCGCCTTCCCCTCTGGATTATTCAATTTCCTATGATGTGGATAAAAATATATGGCTGACTACGGCTTATGATGTTCGCCGATTACAGGGCGACCAGTGGCAAATCTTCCTGCCCCAACAAATGGGGATCGATCTACCCTACCGCAAGACAATGGCTACTTCATTTTTACTGGCCAATTCTCAGGTCAGCAAGTTTGCCTGGGTAGGAAGTTGCAACTGGATGAACCTTGATCGCCTGGAAGGTCAGGGCATTCAATTATATGATGGGAAAAATTGGAAACCCGTTGAAATTACCACCGAAAAAGGTTGTGTAACAGCCATGGTATCCGATAAAACCGGTCATACCTGGGTCGGAATGGATGGCCGCTTGTGGCGTTACGATGAACAGAATGACACCTGGAGTGAATTCACCCCCCCGGACCTCGACCCGGTTCAATTTAAAGGTTTTCAACATGGTGCTGTTTTGGATTTCTAAGTAGCACCGGATGATAGTGTCTGGGTGCTGTATGAATTATGTGGCAGCCCTGGTTGTAAGAC
>DAOUGX010000093.1:0-7987 GCA_034428855.1 Anaerolineaceae bacterium
TTTGATGCAATAGCTTCTTTAATCGGAATTAAACACAAAGTGAATTATGAAGGACAAGCAGCGATTGAAATGGAAGCCCTGGTTGATCCATACGAAAACGGTTATTACTCATTAGCAATTGAAAAAGACATTATTGACCCCAAACCGATGTTCGAAGCGATTATCTCTGATTTACACAATAAAGTATCAAAAAACACACTTGCTGCAAAATTTCATAATAGTATTGTTCAAAACTCTGTTGAAATATGTAAAAATATCAGGGATGAGATGAATATTAATACGGTTGCATTAAGTGGTGGGGTCTGGCAAAACAGGATACTATTAATAAGTACGATAAAAAAACTCAAAAATGAACGGTTTGATGTTATGATTCATAAAAATGTACCTGCTAATGATGGTGGTATTTCATTGGGACAGATCTTGGTGACTTCTTTTTATCTTAAAAATAATTAACATAGTGAGGGATGCATGTGTCTTGGAATTCCTGGAAAAATAATTGAAATCGAAGATTCAATTGGTATGAAAATGGCAAAAATCGACTTTGGAGGGGTGATTCGGTCAGCATGTATTGAGGCGATTCCTGAAGCTAAAGTCGGAGATTATACAATCATTCATGCTGGTTTTGCCCTTAACATCCTAAGTGAAACAGAGGCATTGGATACTTTAAACTTGTTACAGGAAATTTCTGATCTGAATGCAGAATTAGATATTGATGAACAAGCTTCCTGATTTCTCCAAATCTTTTAGGGACTCCCAATTAGTACAGGGAGTTGTTGATGAAATACATCGAATCACTACCCAAAATTGGGTATTAATGGAAATTTGTGGGGGTCAGACACATGCGATCATGCAATATGGATTAGATCAGTTATTGCCTTCAAAGATTGAGCTTGTCCATGGCCCTGGTTGTCCAGTTTGTGTGACTCCATTAGATCAAATAGATCGTGGACATGCTATAGCAAGCCTTCCAGAGGTCATTTTTTGCTCATTTGGCGATATGTTACGCGTTCCAGGATCAGAGGTTGACCTTTTTACTTTAAGAGCCCGAGGATCAAAAATTCGAGTGGTTTATTCACCACTGGATGCAGTGATGATCGCCAAAGAAAATCCTGATAAGCAAGTTGTGTTTTTTGCGATAGGGTTCGAAACTACAGTACCGGCAAACGCTGCCAGCGTATTACAGGCTCAAGCGATGGGATTAAAAAACTTCTCCATACTGGTCTCACAAGTCACTGTCCCACAGGCTATGCATGCAATTCTTAGTTCGCCATTAAACAGGGTGCAAGCATTTTTAGCTGCAGGCCATGTTTGTACGGTTATGGGATATTGGCAATATCATTCAATCGCTAATCAGTATCAAATTCCAATCGTCGTCACTGGATTTGAGCCTTTAGATTTATTACAGGGTATACTTTTTTCTGTTCTTCAACTCGAAAATAAAAAATATTTCGTTGAAAATGCTTATTCCAGAGCTGTAACAGAAAAAGGAAATCAGGCAGCTCAGAATATTATTAATCAAGTATTTGAACCTTGTGATCGTAATTGGCGTGGAATTGGTCTCATCCCAAAAAGTGGATTATGTTTACGAAAAGAGTACTACTTCTTTGATGCTGAAAAACGTTTTCAGGTAGCCCATATTAAAACCCAGGAACATGAAGTTTGCATCGCAGGCCAAATATTGCAGGGTCTGAAAAAACCTCCACAATGTATGGCTTTCGGGAAACAATGCACACCAAATTCACCTCTTGGAGCCCCAATGGTCAGCTCTGAAGGTGCTTGTAATGCTTATTATCGATTTTCAACACCAACTAATTTCTGATTGAGGAAAAATTTATGTCTGATCAATTTCCTTCATTTGAAGGTCCAGTTTGCCCGGTTCCATTGAAAAACAATTCAACGATTGTACTTGGTCATGGCAGCGGGGGATTAATGACCCACAACTTAATTAAGGATGTTTTTCAGTCATATATTAATAATCATTTCATCATAGCAGGAAATGATTTTGCTAAAACACCTCTACCTGGTATTAAAGGAAATGGTAGTCTTTCCATCAGTACAGATGGGCACATCATATTTCCTATATTTTTCCCCGGAGGTGACATAGGCAGATTATCAATCTGTGGTACGGTTAATGATATCAGTATGTCTGGCGCTATTCCGATGTACCTGACTGCCAGCTTTATTCTGGAAGAAGGATTGTTGATTTCCGATCTGGAAAAAATAGTTATTTCCATGCAGAAAACTGCCCAGGAAGCCGGGATTGAAATTGTTGCAGGTGATACAAAGGTCGTTGAAAAAGGAAAAGGTGACGGAATTTTCATTTCCACAACCGGAATTGGCTGGTTACCCGATTCTATCAATATTCGAGGGGATCTGGCCCAACCTGGAGACGTTATCCTCATTTCTGGCACCATCGGTGATCATGGAATTGCTGTTTTATCAGCGAGGGGTGATCTGGGTTTCCAGACCGAATTAGTTTCAGACGTCGCTCCTCTAAACCATTTAATCCAATCTTTGATCAGAGATATACCAGAAATTCATGTGTTACGGGACCCAACCCGTGGTGGTCTGGCAACCACATTGAATGAAATTTCCCGTCAAAGTAATTTCGGGATGGTAATTCATGAGAATCTCATTCCAATAAATTCCATAGTTCAAAATGCTTGTGAGGTCTTAGGTTTTGATCCACTTTATGTCGCCAACGAAGGAAAAGTGATTGTTATACTACCTGAAAAATTCAAAAATCAAGCAATTGAAATCATGAAAAATGATATATATGGGCAATATGCAACAGCTATTGGTGAGGTGGTCGGTGATCATCCTGGAAGGGTTGTATTAAAAACTGAATTTGGAACAACTCGTATGCTTGATATGATGTCTGGTGAAATGTTACCACGTATATGTTAAAATAATTCCTAAGTAAAAGGCTCGAACTTGACAGTGAGACTTTCCCTTTTATACTTATCAAAAAATTAAAATGGAGAAAAATGAAAATCGATTATCGTGAAACAACAAATGACCTCTTAAAAAGAATTGATATTCATTCACAATATGGTTCAAGAAATATTGATGATTGGATGTTGGAGATTATTCAACTTAAACCAGAAATGAAGATATTAGATGTTGGTTGTGGTGCTGGGAAACAATGCTTTTCATACCACCAATTTCTGAAAGGGAAAGCTGACATTACCGGTGGAGACTTAAACCTTGAGTTATTAGACCAGGCAAAACTGGAAAATCAGAAACGCGGTACGGGAATGAATTTTATTGAACTTGATTTCAACAAAAGATTCCCTTTAGAAGACAATCAATATGATTTTGAATCGTGTTGTTTCGCAATTTATTATGCAGAGGATATTCCATTCACCATCAAAGAAATGCATAGAGTTCTAAAACCTGGTGGACGATTATTCTCAAGCGGCCCAATGCCTGAAAATAAACAATTTTTCTACGATGTAATCCGAGAAGCAACCAAAAAACAAATTCCACCAATGCCCGGTAGTTCCCGTTATTCAACCCAAATCTTAGGTGCTATGAAATCTACGTTTAAGGATGTGCAAGTCCATATTTTTGAGAATCCTCTCGTTTTTGATAGCGTTGAACCATTCATTGCTTATACACGCGCATCATTATCGGAAGACAGAAAATTATGGAGTAGTTTCTTTGAATCCAAAGATGATTTTGAAAAAATTATGAATGCCATCACGAAAGTTGCAGAAAATAGATTGAACAGAGATGGTAAATTGGTCATGACAAAGGTAGTTGGCGGATTTATCGCTACAAAATAGAATCATGAATCAAAACCTTATTTTGTATGGTAAACGAGTATGTTTCATCGGTGCACACCCGGATGATATTGAACTCGGTTGTGGTGCTTTGATATCCAACATTGGTAACCGAGCTGAAATTTTATGTGTCACTTTATCAGATAACAAAAAAAACCCGGATCTCCAGAATTTGGTCAATGAACACAAAGCAAGTATGGCAATATTGGGAGTAACCGGTGAACATGATGTGGTGAAAGAATTCGAAACCAGAAGGTTTCCACAAGCTCGCCAGGAAATACTGGAAACAATGCTGGAAATTAAGCATTCTTTCAAACCAGAGATTGTGTTTGTCCATACTAAAAATGATATTCATCAGGACCATGCAACCGTAACTGATGAGGCTCTGCGTGCATTCAGAGGTACAACAGTACTTGGATTTGATGTATTAAGAAGCAGTTATGGATTCTTTCCTCATTTTTTATTTGAGGTAAGCGAGCAGGATGTAGAAAATAAATTATTAGCTCTGGCTGAATATAAAACCTATACCTCCCGGTACTATTTTGATGCCCAGATAACCAGAGCAACCATGATCAGACATGGGGCTTTGGCTGAACGTCCTTTCGCGGAAGGCTTCGACATTCTCAGGGTTGTAGCGCAATTTGGCAAGAGTTAAAACTAAAAAATCTTTGGAAAAATGGGCATGATTAATTTCATGCCTTTTTTTGTTTAATTAAGAGTGAATAGGAATACCAATCTCGATTTTGTTATCCACAATCCTGGTTGGGAAATATCGGGTAGGTTCAATTGCAGGTAACGATAATGCACGGCCATCTCTCACGTCAAAACGCGCACCATGTCTTGGACATATGATTTCAAAACCCTCAATTTCTCCCTCCCCTAATGGACCTTCATCGTGAGTACAGCGATCTTCAATCGCATAAATATCGCCGGCGATATTAAATATCACAACCGACATATCATCCACATCAATGAATATTCTCTCACCAGGAATTAAATCATCGATCGAAATTATGGGATAAAAGTCAAAATTATTTTCATCGTACGTCATGACTAAATCTCCAATAACTCATCTTCGATGTTTCCAATTCCGTATAAGCCTGCTTTCAACACTTTCAAAGAAAGCAAGGCGCATTTTAAACGGACTGGACCTAATTCAATTCCCAATAAATCGAGAATAGTTTCTTTGTCCATTTTCTTGACCACATCCAAATTCTTTCCAATAATTGTTTCCATCAATAAGTCAGCACTGGCTTGTGAAATTGCACAACCATGACCACTAAACATTGCTTCCGAAATAATATTGTTTTCATCTACGCGCAAATCAATTCGTATATGATCGCCACATAACGGGTTCTCATCCTCGTATGTGAAATCATGGGGATCTAAAGTTCCTTTGAAAGCTGGGTTTTTATAATGTTCTACGATCAATTCCCGATAAAAATCATCCATAATCATACCTGTTATGCAAACATTTCATTCACGTGTTGTAATCCAATTAACAATAAATCCACATCTTCATAATCATTGTAAAGATAAAAACTTGCCCGGCTGGTTGCGGGAATTCCAAATTTTTCATGCAATGGCATGGCACAATGATGGCCTGCCCGAACTGCAATCCCGTAATGATCAAGAACCTGGGCAACATCATGTGGGTGAATCCATCCCATTTCAAATGAAATTACACCTCCTCGGTCAGGAACATTCGGACAGAAAACCTTTAAATTTTCAATATCCTTCATTTTTTCTAGCGCGTATTGGGTGATTTCTTTTTCATGGGCAGCGATATTATCCATCCCAATTGCGGATAAATAATCCACAGCTTTTCCAAAGCCAATCGCTTCTGCAATCGCAGGAGTACCTGCTTCAAATTTATGTGGCAAATCATTTGGTTTAAAAGTTCGTAATTGAACTTTTTTAATCATGTCACCACCACCTAAAAACGGGGGCATTTCTGCCAGGTGTTTCTCCTTACCGAAGAGTGCACCAATTCCAGTCGGTCCTACCATTTTATGAGCGGAAAAAACATAAAAATCGACATCCAGATCGACGACGTTAACAGAAAAATGAGGGACCGATTGCGCCCCATCAATCAAAACTACTGCACCTGCATCATGTGCTTTCTTAACTATTTCTTTAGCTGGGTTAATTGTCCCCAGAACATTTGACATATGTGTAAACGCAACGAGTTTTGGATTTCTTTCTAATAATTTTTCAAAGGTTGCCAAATCTAATTCACCTGTCTCTTTTACCGGAATAAATTCTAAAATCAGGTTTTTTTCTTCAGCCAGAATTTGCCATGGAACTAGATTTGAGTGATGTTCCATTTCAGTGAGAATAATAAGATCACCAGATTTAAGATTTTTTCTACCCCAGGTATACGAAACCAGATTAATGGATTCGGTTGCATTTCTTGTAAAAATTATCTCTTTGGTACTCTTGGCATGGATGAATTTTGCAATTTTCTCTCTAGCTAATTCATACATGGCAGTCGCTTCTTCAGCGAGCTGGTGAATTCCCCGGTGGATATTGGCATTATTCATTTTGTAATACTGATCCATTGCATCAATGACCATTTTCGGTTTTTGTGCAGTAGCGGTAGAATCGAGATAAACAAGTTTGATACCTGGCCTTACTTCTCGACTCAGGATGGGGAAATCAGCCTTAATCGTCTCTACATTAAAATTCATTCAAGACCTTTCTTGAAGCAAGATTTATTCTTCGGTCGGAACGGGTCTTTTTCTTGGTTTTCGAATTTGACCTGAGGTCTGAGGAAACCACAGAATATGATCTGGAACCATCCAACCATCTGTAAGATAAACATTCGCTCGAAATTGGACAGCTACCATTTTCGGATCTGTCTGTACAACAATTCCTCGTAACCACCCTCGTACCCGTTCACCTTTGCGATCATGATCACATAAAACTTCAACAATATCACCCACTTCGAAAGCATATTCCGGGTCTGGTGGTCGCATAAAAGGAGCTGTCATTTCTTCCTCCAATTCATAGATTAACTGGTTAATTCTAACATAATTAGGTATCACATTTATAAGGTTTGTGAATTATTAAACCTGAGATTTATGAAGTTATTAACCTAAATACGCTCCCATTTTATCTGCAATAGCTTTCTGAAAACGATTCTTTACACCTTCAAATGGAATGCGTTGCATGATCGGATCAAAAAAGCCTTCCACAATTAACTTTTCGGCATCCTGCCTGGGTATTCCTCGAGCCATCAAATAAAATACCTGATCAGCATCAATTTTTCCGACGGTAGCGCCGTGGGTACAACGAACGTCATTTGCGAGAATCTCCAATCCTGGGATGGAATCAGCCCGTGCAAGTTTACTTAACAAAAGGTTTCGATTTGCCTGATACCCATCAGTTTTATCAGCTCCAGGAGCCACATATATCATTCCCTGCCAAACAGATCGACTTTCATCCACTAATGCCCCTTTGAATAAAAGATCACTGGTTGTATTCGCAGCCAAATGGTTTTGTTGAGAATCATAATCCAAATGTTGATTTTTATCCGTAAAGTAAAAACCAGACATTTTTCCCAAAGCACCTGGGGCAATTAGATCGAGCTCGGCAAAGTTTTTAGTCAAATGACCACCAATGGCACCAAATATCCAGTCTAATTGACCATTACGATCAACATGCACTCTTTCATGTGTGAAATTCCAGACATGCCGACCCAATGATTGTAATTCGACAAATCGTAAATTTGCTTCAGGACCAACATAAATTTCAATGTTGTTGGTAATCAGACTTTGACCAATTTCTTCTGTACCTGATGCGAATTCCAATACATAGGTGGCTGAAGCACCTGACTCCAGAAAAACAACGACATGTGATACGTGAGCAACATTTACCAAAGCTCCCCAAAGCAAACTATGCAAAGGCGTATCAATGACGACATTCTTGGGTACATATAAAAATATACCATTCTGGGCAAATGCACCGGTTAATGCAGAGAATTTTCCCTCTTCTGGTTTAACGATTTTTCCCATTACTTTGGCTAACTTGTCTGGATGTACGCGTTCAGCTGTTTTCAAGTCACAGAAAACAACACCTTTTTTGACCAATTCATCATCCAGACGCTGAACATATTCATTTCCATAAAGCACAATCTGACCACCATGGTCACCATCTGCCACAGGTTCTAATAAATTTTTGGGTATATCATTTAAGGAAAG
>DAOUGX010000094.1:0-5846 GCA_034428855.1 Anaerolineaceae bacterium
ATTCCACCATATATTTCTTTCACAATGTATAGGTGGGATATCAATGTTAGGATGTCAACGATTATCGGATTTGCAGGTGGCGGTGGAATTGGTTTCTTATTACAGCAAAATATCAATTTATTAAATTATCGATCTGCATCTGTTCAAATGTTAGCCATCGCAGTGGTAGTAGCATCGATGGATTATTTGAGTTCAAAAATCCGTGAAAGAATAGTATAAATTTTTATTAAGCCGAGTTAAATAAGAACAGGTTTTGTTTCCTGTTCTTATTTTATTCGTGTAGCCAATTATATTACAAAAATTTGATTATAATTATTACAATAATGAATATAAAACTTTCAGATTTATCTAAAACGAATTTTCAATTCAAAGGGAGTGCTGATCTTGCTTTCGCTGTGGTGGTATTAGCGTCTTATTTTGCGATGTTTAGTAATTTGAAAGAAACTAACTTATGGCAACTATTAATTATGGTATTTTTAGGAGTTGCTTACATAGCCATCGGAATTTATGGATATAATTTTGTTTCGAAACAAAATAGACCCATCTGGATTATTATCTATTTTTTTATACAAATTATTATCGGTTCGTTTATCGTGTTTCTTGGTAAAGGAGCTGGTTTTTCTGCTATATTGTTACTTCCACTAGCTGGACATGCGGTGGTATTAGCACCAGGTTATTGGTTGTATCTCATCAATTTCTTCATTGTTGTCGGATATGTTTGGTCTGTGCGTCAGTACTCAGGTAATCTGGATGATGTCTGGTCTTCTTTACCAACGATTTTGGCTGGATTGATTTATATTATGGTTTTTACCCAAATGGCAATTGATGAAGAAAGATCAAAACGTGAGGTTGAAAGGTTAGTACTGGAATTAGAAGATGTAAATGAAAAATTAAGAACTTATGCTAACGAAGTTGAACAATTAACAGTTATTAAAGAACGAAATCGTTTAGCCAGAGAAATTCACGATGGCCTGGGTCATTACCTTACGACTATTCATATGCAATTACAAGCAGCACAGGCAATAATTGATGAAAATCCTGAAAAAGCAAAAGATTCTATTGAAAAAGCAAGGTCACAATCTCAAATTGCATTAATAGATGTTCGAAGATCAGTTTCTTCATTACGGTATGACAAACGCGATGGCGAATCCATTAAAGATGTTCTGGAACGAGCAATACGCCCATGTGATTGGATTGGTATCCATTCTCACCTGGAAATTTTGGGTGAAGAACGAAATTTGGATGAAAATTTAAAATCAACAATATATCGTATTGTTCAGGAAACTGTCAATAATACATGTAAATATTCAAGAGCCAAGAATTATTTTTGCCAATTAAGCTACCTCGATGAGAGTAATTTTTCCTTAATAATTTCTGATGATGGGATTGGAGTTACTAACTTCCGCTCAGGATATGGTTTACAAGGATTAAAAGAGCGAATTGAATTATTAAATGGTAAATTATCATTAAAAACTTCTCCTCAAAAAGGTTTTAGAATAGAAATCGAGTTGCCATATGATCAAAAAAATTAAATTATTAATCGTAGATGACCAGGAATTATTTCGTGAAGGTTTACAAACTCTGTTATCTGTACAAAGAGATTTTGAGGTTGTGAACCAGGTCAATTCAGGCGAAGAAGCTATTCTTTCAACAACAAAACATTCACCGGATGTTATTCTGATGGATTTAAGAATGCCAGGTATTGGCGGTGTTGAAGCAACCAGAAGAATTCTTCAACAACATCCAGGAATAAAAGTGATCGTCTTAACAACCTTTGATGAGGATGACCTGGTATTTAACGCATTACATGCAGGTGCAGTTGGTTATTTGTTAAAAGATGTATCTCCAGAGAAATTATTCGAAGCTATTCGCTCTGCTCACAAAGGCGAATATTATCTTCTCCCTTCGATTACTGCAAAAGTGATGGCTGAATTCACCAGGCTTCCAAGAACTCCAAAAATTGAGATTTCTGATCAAATAGAGAATTTATCTCGACGGGAGGTGGAAATTTTAAAAATGGTTGCTACAGGGATGAGTAATAAAGAAATTGCTTCATCATTGGTAATTGCTGAAGGAACTGTAAAAAACCACCTTACAAGTATTTTTAATAAGTTAGATGCTAGAGATCGAATGCATGCAGTTCTGATTGGAAAAGAATTAGGGCTGATCTAATAGGAATAAAATATGACCAAAGCCACATGACCTAAGAGGGTAAATCAAATAAAATTCGTTTTGTTGGACTAAAAATTTGGAATAACTGTGAACCGATTAAAAAATACCTTTTCGAATTTGTATATTCAAATATTTTTTTCATTATTTCTTTCAGCTATATTTTGTTTTTTCTACTTATTTAATTCAAATTTTTATTCAAATTCATTGGAAATTATTGGCATTTCCTTTTTTTACTCAGGGTTAGCATGTGGATGTTTATTTTTTATGCGATTATTTTTTAAACAAAGATCAATAATCTGGTTATTATTCCCATTTTTTGTTTTGTGTTCAGTAGGTTTGCCATTCATGTTGAATGAAATGAACTTCCTTGATTTCTTTCTATTCATAGGTGTTGGGGTCGGAGTTTGTTTACTGATAGCAGGTGTGTACTGGAAATTGATGGGATTAATCATTCCTGGAGCTTTACTATTAGGTACTGCGCCAGGTTTATATTTTGCCTGGGAAGATTCAAACGCAAGTAACGCTTTAGAACAAACTGGAATATTACTGGTAGGGATTGCTTTTGGTTGGGGATTAATAACAATTGCTTCCAGGACATTAACAAAACAATTTGTGTGGTGGCCTTTGATTCCAGGAGGAATAATTGCTGTGGTAGGTTGGGGATTATTTATTGCTGGGAATCCCGAAAGTGCAGTCAGTTTTATTGGAAATACAGGCTCAATTGGATTGATTATTTTTGGTATATACATTTTATTAATGCGGCGTAGTTTTCATCAATAAAATTTTATTTATAGGAGTATAATTGCAATCCTGAATTTTCAGGATCTTTTATATTTTAGGTGAATTATGTTAACAAAAAGAAATGAACTACGCAACATCGCGATAATTGCCCACGTAGACCATGGGAAGACCACTTTATTGGACGCCATGCTTAAACAAACAAAATCATTTGCAGACCATCAAATTGTGAATGAAAGAGTTATGGACTCTTTTGATCTAGAAAGAGAAAGAGGAATCACGATTATCTCCAAAAATACTTCTGTTGTCTTTCACGATCAAAGAAGTAATTATGATATCAAGATCAATATCATTGACACTCCAGGTCATGCAGATTTTGGTGGAGAAGTGGAGAGAGTACTCAATATGGTTGATGGAGTGCTTTTATTAGTTGATGCCGCAGAAGGTCCAATGCCACAGACAAGATTTGTTTTGAAAAAAGCATTATCGATGGGGCTTAAACCAATTGTGGTAATTAATAAAATAGATAGAAAAGATGCTATTCCTCAAAAAGCATTAAATGATACATTTGATTTATTCATTGAATTAGGCGCAGAAGACAACCAGGCAAACTTTTCAGTAGTTTATTGTAATGCAGTGTTGGGAAAATCAAGTTTTGAGGAAACCAACCTAAGTAATGATCTTCAAGCATTATTTGAGACGATAATTGATCAAATACCTGCTCCGGAAGTAGATTTAGATGCACCGTTTCAAATGTTGGTCGCAAATTTAGGATATGACGAGCATTTAGGTACTACATGTTTAGGACGTGTTTTTTCCGGAAAAGCGGTGGAAAGTGAAAGTGTCGTCATATTAAAAAACGATAATTCTATCGTAAATGAGAAAGTTAAATATCTGTTCGAATTTGATGGACTAAAAAAGAAAAGGGTAAAAGAGGTTTTTGCCGGTGATATTGCCTTCATCGCTGGAATTCAAGAATTAAGTATTGGAGAAACTATTTCATCATTGGAAAACACCATCCCCTTACCCAGGATAACCGTAGAAGAACCAACCGTTAAAATGAGTTTTGAAGTAAATAACTCCCCATTTTCCGGAAGATCAGGTAAATACCTGACAACAAGACAAATCAGAGAGCGTTTGTATCGAGAAACCAAAAATAACATGGCGTTACGTGTCGAAGATACTGAATTTGCAGATAGATTTGTGGTATCTGGAAGAGGTGAATTACATCTCGCTATTTTAATTGAGACGATGAGACGCGAAGGTTATGAGTTTCAAGTATCTAGGCCTGAGGTAATTTTTCGGGAAAGTCAAGATGGAAAATTATTAGAGCCATTTGAGGAAGCGATAATTGAAGTAGTAAATGAATACGTTGGTCCTGTTATTGAGCTATTCGGATCCAGAAGGGGTCAATTACTCAGTATGGAAAATAAACTGGATGCGACAATCCTTCGTTACCAGATTCCAACCCGTGGTCTATTAGGTTTACGACAACAATTCATGACCATCACTAGAGGACAGGGGATAATTCATACCATATTCTCTGGATATTTTCCGCATGCAGGTGAAGTCCCTACAAGGAAATCAAGCTCATTGGTTGCCTGGGAAACAGGTACCTCCAGCACGTATGGTCTCAAGAATGCAGAAGACCGTGGGACTTTGTTTATCGAAGCAGGTATTGAAGTATATGAAGGTATGGTGATAGGTGAAACCTTTAATGAAAGTGATATAACAATCAATATTTGCAAGAAAAAACATTTAACTAACATGCGATCCTCCAATAAAGACATAGAGTATCGATTATCAACTCCGCGAAATTTGTCGCTTGATGAAGCCATGGAATTTCTTGCTGATGATGAATTATTAGAGGTCACTCCAGATACATTTAGAATTCGAAAGAGAATTTTAATTGCTGAAGAACGTGGTAAGGCACAAAAATTAAAATTAGTTACTGTTGATAATTAGAAGAATTAATATAAAGTGGAAAAATACCCTCGCAGATCCACCATTCGGTTAATTCTGAAAAGTTTAGCAAAGCTTGCAACCAGGATTCTGCTTCGTGTTAAAATTACAGGTTTGGAAAATTTTCCAAAGTCAGGCCCATATATTGTTGTAGGAAACCATGTCTCTTCTCTTGAACCGATTCTCATGGTTGCGTTTACGCCTCATCAGGTGGAATTTTTAGGCACTGGAGATATTCCCATTGATCCCAGGATGTCTTTTATCACTAACCTGTATAAATTTATTCCCGTAATGCGCGGGCAAATTGATCAAACTGCTCTCAATAGTGCCCTTGAGGTTTTAACTCAAAACGGTGTACTGGGCATTTTTCCTGAAGGTGGAATTTGGGAAAAAGGATTGAAAGAACCGAAAATCGGAACCAGCTGGATCAGCTATAAATCAAAATCTCCTATTTTACCTATCGGTTTTATTGGAATGAATCGTGGGCTTGAGCGTGCACTTTCATTGAAAAGACCTAAAGTATCCATTAATATTGGAAAGCTTGTTACTTATGATGAGATTTTTGATGAAAATTTACCTCTAAAAACAAGAATGGTTCAAGGCTCAATAAAGATTATGGAAAAAATAGCTGATCTTTTACCAGAGGAAGAAATAATCAGTCCATCTGAACCTGAACCCAATAAATTAGTTTTTACAATCTATGATGGTACTGGCACTCAAAAAAATCTTAATTTTCCCAATATGAATGACTTGTGTAAACTGATCGAACACCCAATAATCATGGATGTATTTAGCAGGAATTTAAGATTACCAGTGAAACCATTATTGGATCGAAACAAATTATTAGATATTGAAGATTATGGAAAAAGTCTGATGGCAATCCTTGATTATCTTAATACCAACCCTGGTTTCTTGTCCTATCGCTTTGGTATAGATCAAGCCATACAAATGAAAACCGGACTAGAAAATCTTTT
>DAOUGX010000095.1:0-8377 GCA_034428855.1 Anaerolineaceae bacterium
ATGTCGATACCGATGCGCAGGGGGTTGGAAGTGTGCATGCTTAAATTATAGTATGGAAATGAATGAATTATTAAAAACGGAATGTTTGATTATTGACAAACGAACATTATTTAGTATTATAATAATATAATTCAAACATTATTTAGAAATCTATGATATCTGACCGACGACATCAAATTATTATTGATAAATTAGAAAACTTAGGATCTGTCACTGTAGCAGACCTTGTCAAAGAGTTTAACGTCTCCGAAATGACAGTACGCAGAGATCTGGATATTCTGGAAAACAAAGGTTTATTGCGTCGGGTTCATGGGGGTGCCATCAGCCAGCGAGGACGCAGTTATGAACCTCCCTATATGATGCGTTCAACAGAAAATCTGGAAAGCAAACAACGGATTGGCCAGATGGCGGCTTCATTGGTTAAAAATGGAGATAGCATCACCCTTGATATTGGAACAACCACGTTAGAAATCGCAAAAAACTTACACAGCAAACACGATCTCACGATCATTACACCTAGTCTGCAAATTGCTAATGAATTGGTAAGTCATCCTGGTATACGCCTTATCATTTCTGGAGGAGTCCTCCGATCCGGAGAGCTTTCCATGGTTGGGCATTTAGCAGAGAGGGCTTTTGAAGAATTTTATGTGGACAAATTGTTTTTAGGTGCAGGAGCGTTTGATTTAAGAAATGGAGCTTCTGAGTTTAATATTGAAGATGCACTGGTCAAACGAGCGATGGTAAGAACTGCCAAACAAGTAATTCTTGTGGCGGATTCATCTAAATTCAACCAGGTCGCTTTTACATCCATCACTGATCTTAAGTCGATTCACATCATTGTTACGGATAACGATCTCAGCCCTGATCTTTATGAAAGATTACAGGAAGAAGGGATTGAGGTTTTTCTTACATAATTCAACGGAGGTAATATGTCGCAACTATTAAAAGAAATTTTTGGAGTTAAAAAACCAGTCATTGCAATGGCTCACATTCCAGCCATTCCTGGAACACCCAGATACAACCCTGAAATTGGGGTAGAGGGGGCATTGGAGATGGTACGCAAAGATGTTGCGCATTTGCTGAATCATGGCGTCGATGCGGTCATGTTTTGTAATGAGGACGATCGTCCTTACACATTCCATGCGGGATTTGAAGCCATAGCGGTGATGACGAGGATCGTGACAGAACTTAAGCCAACAGACAGGCCATTTGGTGTTGATTTTCTGTGGGATGCGATGGCTCCGCTTGCTATTTGTAAAGCAACCGGCGGGGCGTTTATTCGGGAAGTTGTTACAGGAGTTTATGAAAGCGATATGGGCATCTGGGCTCCCGATGCGGCTGCAATCTATCGTTATCGACACACCATCGATGCGGATCATGTTCGAATTTTTGCCAATATTACCCCGGAATTCGCGTCTCCATTAGGTACCCGGGATGTTGCCCAGAGAGCAAAGAGTGCGGTTGTTTCGACTCTGGTGGATGGAATTTTAATTGCCGGTCCAATGGCAGGTGCCGAACCGGATTTCTCGCTGGTCCAAAAAGCCAAAGAATCAGTTGGTGAAAACGTTCCAGTTATTCTCAACACCGGTGCGAAACAGGCAAATATTCGTCAATATCTGAGTGTGGCTGATGGTGTAATTGTTGGCTCGAGCTTGAAAGTGGATGGTAAAACCTGGAATCCCGTTGATCCAACCAGAGTAAAAGCCTTCATGGATACCGTTCGTGATGTCAGAAAGGACATTCAATGAGTTCAAGGTATTTGCTCGGCATTGACATAGGAACTACCGGCACAAAAATATTACTTGTAAGTATCGATGGAAAAATCATTGCAGAAGTAAATAAAACTGCCACCCTTATTTCACCTTTTGCCAATTGGGCAGAAGAAGAAGCTGTTGAGTGGTGGGGTAATTTGTGCACGGGTATTCCTGAGTGCCTGGAAAAAGCCAATGTAAAAGCAAATGAAATACTGGCAGTTGGTGTAAGTGGCATGGTCCCCACGATTATTCTGGTAGATCAAACTGGAAAACCACTGCGGAGAAGCATTCAACAAAATGATGCCCGTTCCATTGCCGAGATCGATTTCTTTAAAACGCAGGTGAATGAGCAGCAAGTCTTTCAGAAAACCGGGTCCGCAATTACCCAACAAAGTATTGGGCCAAAATTGTTATGGCTGTATAAAAACGAACCACAACATTTTAACAAGACAAGATGGATCATGGGCTCATATGATTACATTAATTTCCTGTTGACAGACACACCTGTTGTGGAGCAGAACTGGGCTTTGGAGAGTGGATTATTTGATATTCACAAGAAGGATTGGGACGATGAATTACTACAATTGTCCAAAATTACGAGAGACCAGCTACCTCCAGTACATAAACCGAGCGATATCATTGGAAAAGTTTCCGCAAAATCAGCAGCGCAGACCGGTTTACTAGAAGGAACTCCGGTGGTGGCAGGGAGTGCAGATCATGTAGCATCCGCTTTTTCAGTAGGTGTAAAAGAAAATGGTGATCTATTAGTAAAGTTAGGTGGCGCTGGTGATATTCTTTATTCATTAGATACTTTAGCGATTAATGAAGCTTTATTTCTTGATTATCATGTGATCCCTGATTTGTATCTGATCAATGGATGTATGGCTTCCAGCGGGTCGATTATTAAGTGGTATCGGGACACTTTTGGTGGCGGATTGGATTATCCGGAATTAGACGAAGAAGCACGACTCATTCCAGCAGGTTCGGATGGACTAGTACTATTACCGTACTTTATTGGCGAAAAAACCCCGATTTTTAATCCGTTAGCGAGAGGTGTTTTCTTTGGCCTTACATTGCAACACACCAGAGGCCATTTATATAAATCCATTCTGGAAGGAATTTCTTTTGGTTTCTTCCACCACATACAGGTATTATCGGAAGCTGGATTTCATATAAAACGAGTCAGGGTTTCTAATGGAGGGGCACGCAGCAAATTGTGGCGTCAGGTTACCTCTGATGTGATTGGCTATCCATTGGAAGAGGTTGCGAATCACCCAGGATCATCTTTAGGTGCTGCCTTTATTGCTGGAATGGGTGCTCACGCTTTTTCAGATTGGTCTGAAATCGAAAAATTTATCCAACTAAAGCCACCCACCACACCTGATATGGAAAGACATGAGAAATATCTGCGTTTATATCAGGTCTATCGGGATTTGTATGAAATGAATAAACCCAATTTTAATAAATTAGCCAGCATTGAAGGCTTCACCGAGTAAATACTGATTGATTAGGAGCTACTAAATTCATGAAATTTAAAAAGAAATTTGGATTAATCATCGCAAATATCATACTGATCATAGCTTCCTTATCAGTTCTGTTACCCATTATATGGGTTATTCGTACTTCCATTGCAAATCGATTGATCGCTTATAAAATTCCGCCCGTATGGTTCTTTGCTCCTACTCTGGATAATTTTCGAACCATCTTCGAAACGTATCCTTTTCAGGATTATTTTCTTAACAGCCTGGTCATTTCAGCGGCTGCCAGTCTGGTAGCTTTAATGATTGGTTCGCTGGCTGCATATTCCATTGCACGCTTTCGAACCGGAGAGCCAACTTTGCGCCTGAGCATGTTGAGTACCCAGATGTTGCCGCCGATTGCTTTGGTTATCCCCATTTTTCTCATTATGAATGTTGTGAAATTATGGGACACGACAACCGGCCTCATTTTGGCTTATCTCTCCTTCAATTTACCTTACACAGTTTGGATTTTGATAAGCTTTTTCCAAAGCATCCCTGTCGAAATGGAAGAGGCAGCCATGATTGACGGGTGTTCACGGTTTCAGAGTCTGATAAGAATCATTTTTCCAGTTGCCTTACCAGGATTACTCTCAGCGGGAGTTTACAACTTTATTTTGAATTGGAATGAGTTTTTATTTGCTTTGATATTAACCGGACGTAATACCCGAACTTTACCGGTGGCAATTTCGAGCTTATGGACTCAACAGGGCGTAAATATTGGAGCTGTTTCTGCAGCCACTGTTATAACGATTTTACCTGTCATTTTCCTGACATTTGTAATTCAAAAATTCTTAGTGCGTAATCTGACATTTGGGTCTGTTAAATGATCAGTAGGAGGTGAAACGGATTGAATTCTTGTCAATTATATATAGACAAATTTTTTCAAATCATAACTGGAGGAATTAAGATGAAAAAAGCAACATTTGTTTTAATGGCTGTACTGGTAATCATGAGTTTACTATTGTCAGCCTGTGCAAAAACGGAAGCACCAGATACTTCTGCTTCTGGAAAACCTTTCGAAGGCGTCACCATTAATGTCATGATGGAAGGTGTTCCTGATACAGAGTATGTTCAGGCATTGTTAAGTCAATTCGAAGAGCAATCTGGCGCAAAAGTCAATATTGAAGTGTTAAATTATGCTTTAATGCATGAAAAATTAGTGCCTCAATTGACTGCACCTGAAGGTTCTGGATCATACGATTTGATCGTGGTTGACAATTACTGGGTAGCAGAATTCAATCGTGCTGGTTGGTTATTAGCCCTGGATGATCGAATTGCAAGCAGTGAAACCATCAAGGTTGATAAATATTTACCATCCATGATGGAAATGGTTGGCACATATAATGGAAAGACCTACATGTTGCCATTCTATAATTACGCAATGGCATTGGTCTATCGCAATGATCTATTCACTGACCCCACCATTCAACAGGAATACAAAGACCAATTTGGAAAAGATTTAGCTTTACCAACCAGTATTCCAGAATATATTGAATTAGCCAAATTCATGACTCGCGACACTGATGGTGATGGAAAAGTAGATCTTTATGGTGCTTCCATGCAAGGATTGCGACCAGATCCAACAGCAATGGAATTTTTAAACTACCTGTATAGCATGGGTGGAACGATGTACGACCTTGAAGGAAATGTAACATTAACCCAGGAGGTTGGAGTTGCAGCTTTAGATGCATACGTAGAAGCAATGAAAACAGTAGCCCCTCCCGGAGCTCCTTCTTATGGATTTGACGAAGCGTTTGCTGTGGTTGCCCAGGGTGATGCCTTCAGTTATATCACCTATAACTGGATGGTGCCCGTATTGGATGATCCTGAAAAATCCGAAGTTGGTGGAAAAATGAAAGTAACAGCAGTACCTGGCGGTATTGGTTTACTTGGTGGTTGGGGCTGGGCCATTCCAAAATCATCACCGAATCCGGATGCAGCCTGGGCATTCATTGAATGGGTAGAATCATTTGCTGTTGCCAAAGAGCGCGCCTTAAAAGGTGGTGCCCCTACTCGCTCAGATGTATTTCAAGATGCTGATGTTTTAGCAAAGTATCCTCATTATTCTGACGTTGAGAAAATTGTTGCCGATTCCATCATGTTCCCGATGCAATCACGTGCTCCCCAAATCGTTGAGGTGTTAGGCCGTGTCATTTCTGAAACTGTCGCTGGCAGTATTACATCTGAAGAAGCTATTCAACAATTAATTACGGAAGCTAATAATTTAGCTGACAAATAGAATGTTTGATGCCTGGGATCTCCATTGAATAAATGGAGATCCCAAATTCTTAAATTGAAAGTGGTGTTATGGCGAAAAGCAGTTTTTTTTCCAATTTACCCAAACATGATCAACGAACCGCACGCAATCTGGTTGTTCCTGCCACAATAGGAATCTGGCTGGTTGTTCTCTTTCCATTATTGTATGCTTTATATGTCAGCGTTCATGATTGGATATTGAGCCAGGGAGATATTGGCCCATTTAATTTTTCTAACTACTTTACAGTACTTAAAGACCCGCTTTTGTTAAACTCAGCAAAAAACACAGTTGTTTTAACAATCAGTGTCGTGATTTTGGAAATCATAATAGGATTTGGATTGGCTTTATTATTAAATAATAAAGGAATTCGACTTCGCAATTTTTATTTGTTTATTCTTCTCATTCCTATGCTTATGCCTCCTATCACGGTAGGATTAATTTGGAGATTATTACTTCATCCAGAATTGGGAATTATTAATTATTTGCTAGGAGTTGTTGGACTGCCACAACCACTCTGGTTGGCTACTTCCAATTTGGCAATGATCACCATCATCATCGTTGATGTCTGGCATGAAACTGCGTTTATTATTTTGGTTTTATTAGCAGGATTAACAAGTTTGCCGGAAGAAATCTTTGAAGCCGCAATCATTGATGGGGCAAACGCTATTCAGAAATTTCAATTTATTACCTTGCCATTAATGGCACCTACCATTCTGGTGGCTACGATTATCCGAATGATAGCTGCTTTGAAAACGTATGATCTTGTTTATATTCTCACCAGGGGTGGACCGGGTATTTCAACCGAAACAATCAGTTATTACATTTATAAAGTCTTTTTTGTGGCTTTGGATGTAGGTAAAAGCTCCGCAATGGCGTTCCTCCTCCTGTTGGTGATTATTTTAATGACATTTATACTTATGAAAGTTATGCAGAGAACCGAACAATATTAATAAAAAAGGATTAAAAAATGGAAACTTCACTTGATGGAAAAGTATTTGTAATTACCGGTGCGGGTACAGGGATAGGCAGGGCTTCTGCTTTAGCGTTGGGCAAAGCTGGTGCGACGGTAGTTGTATCTGATCTGAAAGGTGAGCTGGCACAGGAAACAGCCACATTAATTAATAAATCCAATGGGAAAGCAGAAAGTAATGAACTGGATGTAACCAACAGTGAACAATGCAACCTGCTGGCACAAAAAGTTTTTGAAAAATATGGACGAATTGATGGTTGGGTTAACAATGCAGGTGTCAGTAGTATGAACCGGCTGGTTGATTTAACCGAAGCGGATTGGGATTTTAATATGGATGTGAATGCCAAAGGAGCTTTTTTTGGAACACAAGCTGCAGCTCGTTTTATGATTAAACAAGATCCCGATCCAAAATCTGGTTTGCGTGGAAAAATAATAAACATGGCGTCCATGGCTGCCAAACGTGGCAATGCGCCTTTTCTTGCTCATTATGTTGCTTCGAAATTTGCGGTACTTGGCTTTACCCAGGCCGTGGCTGGTGAATTGGCTGAGTATGGTATTACTGCGAATTCGATTTGTCCCGGGTATGTTGCCACCAGTATGCAGGAACGAGAATTAGCCTGGGAAGCCCAGCTTCGCGGCGTGACGGTAGAAGAGGTGAAAAAGCTTTACATTGCAGATACCCCATTAAGGAGACTGGAAACGGCAGAAGATGTTGCGGCCATAGTGTTGTTCCTGGCTTCACCACTGTCCGACTTTGTCTCTGGGGAAGCGATCAATGTCAATGGTGGCTCATTCATGGATTAAGATCTATGCTTTCCTGTAGAGATACTGCCATTCTTGCAGCAAAAAAAGCCGGCCAATATCAAAAAGAGAAATTCCGCTCCAGTTTTCAGGTCAGAGAAAAATCTCCAGCAAATTTAGTTACGGAAGTTGATATCCAGTCCGAAAAAATTATTCTGGAGATTTTAACCGAAAACCATCCGGAAATTGGTGTGTTGACCGAGGAACAAAGTGTAGTTGAGGATCAGATTCATTCTGAGCGCTGGATTATTGACCCATTGGATGGTACAACCAACTTTGCCCATGGTTACCCTTTGTTTGGGGTATCCATTGCACTGGAAAAAAACAACAGGGTTGAATTAGGGGTGGTGTATATTCCAATGCTGGATGAGCTTTTCGTTGCCGAGAATGGGAAAGGTGCTTATCGAAACGCTGAACCAATTTGTGTTTCCCAGACGAACAATCTTCAACAATCCTTATTGGGTTCCGGATTTCCTTATGATGCCTGGACAAATGCGGATGACAACACCCAGGAATGGAGAACATTAATAAAGTCGGTAGTCTCCTGCCGCTGTGATGGATCGGCTGCAATTGATTTGTGTTATGTTGCAGCGGGCATTCTGGATGGTTATTGGGAATTGGATTTGGAAGCCTGGGATATGGCTGCTGGAGCCTTAATGGTTACAGAAGCAGGAGGGCGCGTTACCTTACCTGATGGCAAAAATTTCACTCCTTTCCAACGGGGTGTTCTGGCAAGTAATGGAAGAATCCATGATGCTATACTGGCAAAACTGGCTCGATCATCCAGGGCTTGACCAGATTAATAGGTTCTTCCAGTTTTAGAAAATACAAGTTTCCACCAGGATCACTGGCAACCAACAACTTGCCTTTTGAATCATAAGCAATAGCAACAAAATCAGTGTCACCGGAAAACGAAGCGATTTTTTGGGCTCTTTTGATATCCCAAACATGGATGGTATGAGAATCTTTTGAAAAAACCTTACCATCAGGGCTGATAAACAAAGGATGGATATTCAAATTTAGAACTCGTGAACAATTGCCATCCATTAAATCCCAGTATTTTAGGTTACCAGGT
>DAOUGX010000096.1:0-2564 GCA_034428855.1 Anaerolineaceae bacterium
AAAAAAATATATCTGGTTTGAAGAATCCTTCAAACCAGATAATTGTAAAACAGGAGGAAAATGAATGGAATTATCCAGTGAATTAAAAAAAGATATGTACTGGATGATGTTGCTCTCTCGGCGCTTAGATGAGCGAGCATGGGTGTTACATCGACAAGGAAGAATAGCTTTTCACATTTCAGGAATCGGACATGAAGCTGCTCAGGTAGGTGCAGCTTTTGCCATTAATCGAGGACAGGATTGGGTTACACCCTATTACCGCGATCTAGCATTGATGTTAAGCCTGGGATTAACTCCTGAAGAATTTATGTTGAGCTTGATGGGAAAAGCGGGAGAACCAAGTTCCGGTTCAAGGCAGATGCCCAGTCATTTTGGATTACGCAGGGTAAATGCTGTCAGTCACTCTGCTCCGGTTGCCACACAAGCAGTTCATGCAGCGGGAATTGGATTGGCCATAAAAATTAAGAAAGAAAAAAAGGTTGTATTAACAACCATTGGAGAAGGTTCAACTTCACAGGGTGAGTGGTATGAAGCAGTAAATTGGGCAGCAGTACATCAATTACCAGTTATTTTTATTGTTCAAAACAATCAATATGCAATTTCAGTTCCCCCTGAAATGCAAATGGCGGTCAAGAGCTCTGCTGATAAAGCATGCGGATTAGGACTTCCTGGTCAGATGATCGATGGAACAGATGTGTTCGAGGTTTATAAGATAATTTCAGAGTTAGCTGAAGTAGCGCGTAATGGTGGTGGTCCTTCTCTGGTTGAAGCAAAAATGTACAGGATAACTCCCCACTCGTCCGACGATGATGATCGAACGTATCGTTCGAGAGAAGAGGTTGAAGAAAATAAAAAACACGACCCGATTTTATTAACCCAGAGAAGTCTGATGGCTGAAGGAATTTATTCAGAGAAAGATTTGGAAGAATTAGATAAAAAAGCTAAACAATTAGTCACCGATGCTGTCAAATTTGCGGAAGAGGCACCGTACCCAGCAGCTGAAGAAGCTGCGTACCCAGTCTATGTTGAGGAGGTGTCCAATGCCTGAAAAAACTCTGGTTGAGGCAATTCGCGATGCAATGGATGAAGAGTTAGCTCGTGATGAAAATGTTTTTATTGTTGGAGAAGATGTTGGTCAACGAGGAGGGGTGTTTCGGGCTACAGTTGGTTTATTTGAAAAATATGGCAGTGATCGTGTAATTGATTCCCCTCTGGCGGAGTTATCCATAGTTGGGGTGGGTATTGGAGCTGCATTATATGGGATGCGACCGATCTGTGAAATTCAGTTTGCTGATTTTATATTTCCTGCTTTCAACCAAATTGTCAGTGAAGCCGCGAAGATGACTTATCGTTCTAACGGCACATGGACAGTCCCTATGGTGATTAGAGCGCCGTATGGAGGTGGAATAGGGGGAGGATTGTATCACTCTCAGAGTGTCGAAGCTTTTTTTACGCACATTCCTGGTTTAAAAGTGGTTATTCCCTCAACTCCATACGATGCAAGAGGGTTATTAAAATCGGCGGTTCGAGATCCCAATCCAGTTATATTTCTGGAACCGAAAAAGGGATATCGCTTAATAAAAGGTGAGGTACCTGATGAAGAATTTCTCGTTCCCATAGGTCCTGCAAATGTGACACGAACTGGTGAGAATTTGACAATATTTGCCTATGGCATGATGCATCATTATGTATTACAGGCGGCTGATCTTTTGGCTCAAGAAGGTGTTTCTGTCGAAGTAGTAGATTTACGTACTCTTTATCCAGTTGATAAAGAAACTATTCTTGCATCAGTAAAGAAAACCGGAAAAGCTTTGATTGTGCATGAGGATAATTTGACAGGTGGATATGGCGGAGAAATTGCTGCCATCATTGCGGAACATGCATTCACCGATTTAGATGCACCTGTAAAACGCCTGGCTGGACCAGATGTACCGGCGGTACCTTTCAGTCATCCTATGCAGGAATGGTTCATGGTCAATACTGAGAAGATTTTCAAAGCAGCGCTTGACCTGGCGCGATATTAAAAAGGAGTAAAAATGCCAGAAAAAGTGATCATGCCACAATTAGGGGAATCGGTTGTTGAAGGCACTCTCATTAAATGGTTAGTAAAGGAAGGCGATCAGGTAAATGAATTTGATTCATTAATGGAAGTGGAATCAGCTAAGGTGAATACCGAGATACCAAGCCCTGCTTCCGGAACCCTATTAAGAATTCTTGTTGAAGAAGGAACAACAGTCAAAGCAGGAACCATTTTAGGATGGATTGGAACAACAGGCGAGAAAATCCCATCAGATGATGAAAGTTATGTGGACTTGAAAAAGGCTGAATCAAAAGATGAATCTCATGTTAAGGTATCCGATTCATTGTCACGCCCTGAAATTGGTCGCGATAAAGATTTAGGTTTTATTTCACCGGTTGTGGCAAAATTAGCCCGCGAAAACAATATTGAGCTGTCTCTTATCAAAGGATCTGGCAACAATAATCGAATCACAAAGAAGGATGTCCTGCAATATTTACAGACAAAAGGTAATGACATCTTTCAACCTGAAACTGCTGCCTGGGAA
>DAOUGX010000097.1:0-2008 GCA_034428855.1 Anaerolineaceae bacterium
CGCTTGGATGAGATTGGTTTCAATGTAAACGGAGCCTATGCCAAATATCTGGTAGTTCCCTCCAGAACAATTTGGAGTCTCGAACCGCTAAAGGCAAGATATAGTGGTCAGGACCTTTTTGTGGCAGGCAGTCTGGTAGAACCAACCTCTGTGGCATACAATGCAGTCATCGAACGGGGGGGAGGTATTCGCCCAGGAGACCGTGTTGTTATTTTAGGCGCAGGGCCAGTCGGTATTGCTGCTTGTGCAATTCTGAAACGCGCTGGTGCATCACAGGTAATTATTTCCGAGACGGAAGAAGTTCGTGCAAAGATGGCATTAAAACTCGGTGCTGATTATCATGTCAACCCATTAAAAGAAGATTTCGCTGACCGGGTTCTGGAAATAACCCATGGTATGGGTGCTGATATGTTCATGGAAGCCACAGGTTTACCGGAAGTTGTTTACCCAGGTATCGAACGTGTAGTCTGGGAAGGTCGCACATTGAACAGTAAAATTGTTGTGACCGCCCGTGCAGAAGCGAAGATGCCCGTCATGGGTGAAGTTTTACAGGTCCGCCGCGCCCAGATCATTGGAGCACAGGGACATTCTGGGCATGGAACATTTCCACGCGTTATTGAATGTATGGCCACTGGAATGGATATGACCCCCATGAGCACTAAGAAAATAAGTTTAGAAGAATTACCTGAAAATGTTATTCGATTACAAACCGATCGATCGGAAGTAAAAATTACGTACGTTGCCTGAGATCTTTACTATTGAGCCAGGTATCATTCTCACAGATTAGAATGGTACCTGGCAAAAAGGAATATCATGAATTTATCAATCGTCTATTCTGCGCAACCTACTAATTTTCAAGCTGCCACATTCTCGGGTGAAATGCAACACAATTTAACCAAAATTTCCAGTTTTGGATATAACGGTGTCGAACTGGCAATCCGGGACCCTAAGTTAGCAAATATTGATAACCTTCAGGTGATGGTGGATAAAACAGGTCTGATGGTTCCTGCCATTGGAACTGGCCAGGCATGGGGAGAAGAAGGTCTTTCTTTTACCGATCCTGTACCGGAAATTCGGGAAAAAGCGATTGACCGCATCAAAAGTCACATCCCTGTTGCGAATCGATTCAATGCAGTCATCATAATTGGCCTCATTCGAGGGATTCTTAAACCCGGCCTTGATCATTCACAAGCCATGCAGTGGTTAGTTGAAGCACTCAGAATTTGTTGCCAGGACGCAGAAAAATCTGGAGTGCGAATTGCCCTGGAACCGATCAATCGCTTTGAAACCTCCTTAATTAATAATGTGAATCAAGGGTTACAACTTATTGAGAAAGTTGCAGCTTCAAATTTCGGACTATTACTGGATACTTTCCATATGAATATTGAAGAACCGATTATGGAAGAGAGTATACGCCGCTGTGGAGATCGAATATTTCATTTTCATGTTGCTGATTCCAATCGTTGGTATCCAGGAGCAGGGCACATAGATTTCAGATCCATCATACACTCGCTTCTGAGCACTGGCTACACTGGATTTATATCCGGTGAATTTCTCCCTCTTCCAGATGTCGATACAGCAGCAAAAAATAATGTGAATTATTTGTCTTCTTTTCTGTTAAATTAAGTCTGTAAACCCATTATCTTCTACTAAAACCTGGATGTGCCAGGTTTTATCATTTAATCATCAAATATTTTTACCTCTTAATTATTAACAGCTACTCTTTCTTACACGATTCTTATACAGTAACATGATACAAAGTCTTATTTATTCAAATTTCATCGATAATAATTTTAATCAAAAATGATTGAGGACAAATGAAATCAAAAAATATCCTTCAAGGATTATTATGGATAACAATTTATCTACTACTCGTTCTGATTCCTGTTTTGGTTATGTTTATCGAACCACGCCCCGTAGGTAGAGAATTTTGGCGAGAGTTGTCTGTTAGCCTTGGATTTATCGGTTTAGCATTGATGGCATTACAATTTGCCTTAACCACTCGCTT
>DAOUGX010000098.1:0-1592 GCA_034428855.1 Anaerolineaceae bacterium
TGGGACTCTTAAAGCCACAAATAATGTGGTTCGTAATACGACGGTTAAGAAATCTCCTGTATCCATTAACCTTTTTATGGAACCAGGAATATCGAGAATAAAAAATAATGCAACGGTTAAGATGATTCCCAATATCCACAACAGACCAGGAGAAATTTTTTCATCCAGTTTTCTCTCTTGTCGTTTATTGTATAAATTAACTGCGACCAACGGGAGAAAAAATAAAATAATGAGACCAAGACTACCCATTGCTTCCGGTTGGAAAAGCTTACCCATCAATGTGTCATAGTTACCTAAGATTGGATCCTGAAGTACATATGGATTTCCTAAACCTCTAGGTGCGTTTTCACGAAAAGCTGGCCAGCAAAGTGGGTCAAGTAATCCAGTTAGTGGTACTTCACAATCAGGATTTGGTCTGAATTTATTTCGATTTGTAAATGAAACGTATGTATTTAAAAGAATCGGGTAAACATTAAAAACGAGAATTGCAAAAATTGTCGGCAAGAGAAAAGCAGTAACAGTGATCCATTTTCTACGGCCCATCCAGGCGCTCATCACTAACTCCTTTCGACTCAATAGAAAAATGGGGAGGGGATTGCTCCTCCTCCCCATTTACGTGAAAAAGATTACTTCATTCCTGCAACAGCTTCTTCAATGGCTGCTTGAGCAGCTTCGATTGCTGCAGCTGGTTCTTGAGCACCTGTCCAGATGGCAGCGGAAGCATCACCAACGGGACCCCATTGTGCTGAGGAGAATGGCGATGGTGACATCGGAACGCCTAGATTCAATGCAGCACCAAAACCTACGACTGCTGACAATGACGCAACTTCTGGATCATTTAATGCACCAGTTGCAGCTGGAATTGTTTTATTTACCAATGCGATTTTCTTTTGAACATCAGCACTGGTGAAGTATTTCATAATATCCAACGCAATTTCAGTGTTGCCACGATCAACAGCATTTTTGCTCAGCATGAGGACTTTGATGCCAACAAATGGGCTACCCATTGGTTGAATTCCATAATCAATACCACTGGCTTCCACCCCGGCAACTGCCCATGGACCTGTCCACCACATACCAACTTTACCTTCAGCTAAAGCAGCATTACAAATGTCATAGCTATTTTCAGCATAGGATACAGTAGCAAATTTCTTGAGCCACTCTGCAGCAGCAAGACCTTCAGGAGTGTTCAAATTAGCATTACCTTCTTCATCAACATAGGAAGGCATACCAAAACCGAAGTAGATTGGGGACATATGATAAGCATCAGATCCACCAAATCCCTGGTTACAAACGAGGACATTACCGGTATCTTCCTGGAATTTTTTGGCTTTTTCGTAGAGAGCTTCAAAATCCATAGGATCGGTTGGTAAATATTCTTCGGTTACCAAAGCTTTATTGTAGATTAATGCAATACCTTCCTGAGATTCAGGTAAACCCCAAATCATATCTGACCATTGAACACCAGCGACTGCAGCGGGTTCATAATTGGCCTCGAGAAATGCGGTATCGATACCATAATCGCTAATTGCAACGATGTTTCCACTCAATGCCTGTTCACCAATGGCGTCATTTGCCCAACCAATAATGTC
>DAOUGX010000099.1:0-5455 GCA_034428855.1 Anaerolineaceae bacterium
ATCTGTACCGGGATGACGATTTCTTCCGGTGGCAAATCATCGCTCAGTCCATCACTACCATTGTGATTTGCCCATAGTTGACCAGCAGGAGACCACAGAAAATCAACGCTGTTACGTAACCCCCAGGCATACACAGGGCGCTTGCGAATATCTACATCCAGCGCGAAGGGATTATCCGACGGGATCGATCCATCCGGGTTAAAACGCATGATTGTCGCTGGTCGTGGATCGGTCTCTTCGCAGACATTACAGGTGGACCCGGCACTGACATACATTTTGCCATCCGGTCCGAAATGTATGGTGCGCGAGCTGTGCCCGATAGGAGGGGGGATATTGTCGGTCACCAGTTGCAATGCGGAAAAATTGCCTTGTGGATTCGGACCCTGCATGCGTTGCACCCGATCACCAGAAGCGATGTAGAGATAACCGTTATAAAATTCCAAACCATGTGGAAGATTGATCCCACTGGCAACCACTTCAACGCCATCTGCCAGTCCATCATTATTGCGATCAGGCAGGCGCACCACCTGGCCAGCACTCATCAGGCTGATGTACAGGTGACCATCCGGGCCGATCGTCATGAAACGTGGTCTACCGGTCAGGTTATTCGCGAAAATTCGAATTTGAAATCCGTCAGGTACTTGGATTCGTTGGCTGGCAGCATCAGGGGGAGGTAGGGCAATTCCTTTTGCAATGATTGGTAAGAAGATCGTTGTTGGGTTGTTTCCCTGTTGTGCCAGAGCAGGCAAGCTAAATTCCCCCATCAAAATGATAAAAATAGTGAATATGAGAAAGGTTATCTTGTATCTCATATTCACTATTGTAGCATATGTCTATACAAATGATATCAGGTTATACAACCCAATAAATAATTTCCTTACTGAGTAATACTGACTATTTATTCAATAAAGGTAGAAAGACCTCAAATTCAGATGGTGGTGTAAATGGCGTGCCAAACCCTGCCAGAATATTCATATTACCTGTAATTGTCACCACAATGCTGGTCGCAGATGCCTTAATATCACCACTCCAACCCAGGAAAGACCAATCGTCCAGAGGTATTGCTGTCAGAGTAACCTGTTCACCGAGGGTATAAAAATCCTTCATTGGGTTGATTGTGACCATTCCATATCCTGCCGGTTGCACGGTTACGGTCAATGAATATCCATCCGGTTCGAATTCTGCGGTGATACTCAGATTGTCCTGAACTGTTACGGTGAAGGGGTTTTGCGTACCAGAAACATCTCCACTCCAGCCTGTGAATTTCCAGCCAGGTTCAGGAATTGGTGTCAACTCCACCTGTTGTCCATATACATAAGGTCCACTCACGTTGCTTACTATGGATCCTTTACCATCAGGTGAAACATTCAGAGAAAGCGAATACTCATTTTGGGTGAAGGTTGCTTCCAGACTGATATTACCGTTGATGGTTATTTGCAATGGATTGTTGGTACTGATCAAGGCACCGCTCCAGCCACTGAATGTCCACCCTGGATCAGCAGTTGCAGTGAGAGTAACCTGATCCCCGGTTGAATAAGAGGTTTTGTCAGGGGTTTTGGTTACCATTCCATTCCCGTTGATTTCAATAGTCAGGGTGTTTTGTTGGTATTCATAGGATCCCATATCAACCGTAGCAGTTCCGTTTGCATCCCCATCGAAGATGCGTTGTAAACCTTCCAGATCTTTCAGGTAGATTATTGGTGTGATAACAGCGTCATTGATTCCTGTATCAATACAAGGGGAAGATACAGTCAGGTGGAAATCTCCAGCGGGGGTTGGCTTATCCTGGGCTGAAATGAGATTTACAAACAATGGATTAAGATTGATATTACCATCTCCACTATGCCCACCCTGAATATCTGAATAGGTCACCGACATCACGCCACCATTGTTGGAATATTGTGTTGGAATATTTCCATACAAAATAGAATTGATAAATTTAACTTTTGAATCACTACCCAGGTTATAAATACCACCTCCACTATTTGTATTTTTTGAATAATTACTCACCAAAGTTACATTTGTGAATTTGGGAGAGCTATTGTTGTTATAAATCGCGCCACCAGCCATGTTGGAAACATTTCCGGAAAAGAGTGAATTGACAACGGTATTAGCGTTTCCATCATTATAGACAGCCCCACCGAAAGCCGCGATGTTTCCCCGTATGCTGGTTTCGCGAATGATGGGATTTGAATCCGCTCCATTGAAGATACCACCACCCTTACCACTATCAGTAAAGGCTGCGCTATTGCTCTTTATATCCAGCCGCATCATCATTGGACTGGAAGCCTGGTTATAGATAGCTCCACCATGATATGCAGAGTTCCCAACAAAATCGAGATTGCTCATCCATAAATGTTCACTACAATTATTCACCAGAATGCCTGCTCCCAACTGATCATTTCCGCTTCCATTGGCATGCCCGGCGGTGATGGTGAAACCATCCAGAATGGTTCTTGCTGACAGATCATTACACATAACCACATGAAGACTATTATCATCGGTTCTCGTATCATTCGGAAAAGTCGTAAACGAGGTGCGGATTCCGAATCCATCAACTGAATCATCACCCACCAGATCACCACTCAGAACAGAAGGTGGGTTTGAAGGATCACGCTGGAAGACATCGTTTTCAGTTCCGGCGAAACCTCCAAACAAATGCACCCCAGTTTTCAATACAAAGGAAGCCGATCGATCCAAGTTAATTGTTGGTTTGTATAAACCACCAGCCACCCAGATTTGTTGAGGGGGGATCGCATCCTGCAGGGCATCCTGTAAATGAGTGTAGGCATGTTCCCAACTGCCACCATTATTGAAACCACTTGCATCCTGATCGACATAAATGATGGGTTGGTATTCGAAAGCTCCCATATCCACCACATCTTCCTGAACCCTGAGTCCACCGGCCAGATCAAGTTCAATTCCGGACGGAATGAGCAAATTATTTCCGGTATTGATGGCAGGAGAACCGGGCAAGACGCGGTAGTCTCCATCAGTATTGGGGGCAAGCGCTGCATCAACAGGATCCCGGAACATTGGATCACCGAAAGTGAAACTATTTTCCTTTATCAATGTACCAATCCCAAAAGAATAATCATACGGATCCTTAACTATTGAGTTTTTAATGATCAGATCTCCGAAATCGATATCAATTCCGTTGGAATTCGCTCTCAGATCGGCACGGTTTCCAGCGATGGTTGAATTGATCAGGACAATTCTGCTGCGGTCATAGTCACTACCTGTGTAGGTACTGATTGCACCACCGAATGTTGCAGCATGATTACCGGACAACAACACATTAATCAACTCTACATCACTATTAAAGGCTTCAATTGCACCACCACTCCCACCAGACTCCTTATAGGCATTATTACCCTGTAATTTTGAATTGGATAATGTCAGGTTATTGTGCTGCAACAAATATATTGCACCTGCATAAGGGGCAGAATTATTCATAAAATTGGACCAGTCGATCGATGCCTGACAGTCAAAATACATCATGATGGCACCACCAGACAGGCTGGGATTCGACATACCTGGTGCCTGGATATTGCCTTCAAATAAAGTATTGAAAATATCAGCCGTACTGTAATCGAACAAATGCAGGCCACCACCGCCATTGGTTCCCCAATTTTCAGTAAAAAGCGAGTTAGACATAGAAAGATGGGTGTCATTGGCGATGAAAATTCCAGCACCGTCACCTGCTTCATTATATTTAAAGGTGGAATTTTCGACCGTAAGATTGGTGTGATAATAGGCATAAACTGCTCCACCATCCAACCCGGTATTGCCATAAAACTGCATATTTTTGAGTCGAAAATCAGCACTTTTGCGGATCCAGACACCACCGCCACCACCAACGTACGATGTACCATCTCCGATGACCATACTGGAAGCCATGCCACCGGTAATGATGAAACCATCCAGAATGGTGCTGGCAGATAAATTCATTGCAGTTACAATGTGGCTGGCATTCGTTCCTATCAGATGGGAGTAATGCTCTGCTATGAAATTGCCATCTGTGTTTACATCATTTCCTTCCAGGTCACCAGAAAGTATAGTAGGGTTTTGTTCCCAATCACGTTCGTCGATGGTCGTTTCTGTCCCGGAAAAACCGCCATAGAGTGATACACCGTTGGGGAGTAGAAATGTCTTGGATCGGATCTCCCATGGATCGCGTTGATTGGAGGGAATATACACACCTTCTGCCACCCAAATTTCCGAACCCGATGAGGCAACCTGTAAGGCAGGTTCCAAATCAGTGTAGGCATCCACCCAGGAAGCACCATTCCCTGCACCGGAAGCATCCTGATCGACATAGATGATCCCTGCCTTCGTATCATTCATTGGTGAAACGAATGAGGTGTACATCGCTTGAAACGGATCATACACCTCATTTACGGGAAGTACAAAACCAGGTGTTTCGGAAAATTCAGCGAAATATCCACCAGGCATGGCGAGAAAAGAATCTGCAGATTGGTTTTCATATTCACTGTAACCCACTTTCACCGGCTGGAGTTCATACGGTCCTAAATCCACCAGACCATTAAAGCGCGGATTTCCATCCAGATCGGTTGTGACTCCTGCAGGCAGGTAACTATTATTACCAGCATTAAGAATTTGTGGAATGGCAGATGCTGTTAGATGATAATCTCCTGCAATGGTTGGGGCATTTTCTTTGGACAAGGGATCCACAAATCCGGGATTGGAATTTCCGAGTTCATCCTTATAACAATTGTTATAGGTAGGATTAATCCCATCATTGAAAACCAAATCAATATCATTATCCCAAATGATGGAATTGTTGAAAGTTACCGATTTATACCCCCACAAAGATGCCGCATCACCTTCTTTGCTGCTATAGTTACCGGCAATGGTGGCATTGGTAGCAACCATTGTTCCATCATTTTGAGAAATCGCACCACCACCACCAAAAGCATAATTCCCGCTGAACAATACATTGGTTATGACAGCATCCACATAACTAAGATGAATGGCACCCCCACCAGATCCAAACCCATAATTTCCGGTGAATTTACCATTGGTGATAAAAAAGTTGGAATCTTGCATGCCAGATCCGTTGCTGATTGAGATTCCCCCGCCGATATTGTCACTGAATTCCACATCTTTCATTGTGATGAGCGGCGATTGGAAAGCGTCCAGACCTCCGACATCCCGACCGGTGTTTCTGAGTACTTTGACATTTTCAAGATTCAGTGAAGCATTCCAAAGGAAGATACCTCCGCCTAACGTACGTGCATAATTATCACGGATAACAGAATTCCTGATGGTAACGTCACTATTTGTATAAATTCCGATACCACCGCCACTATAACCAAAATTACCACTGATGATTGAATCCTCGATGGTAGCTAAACTGTTATTCCCTAACCATATCCCTCCCCCACGGTGACGGAAATATAAGGCAGTGTTTCCTGAAACAAGAAGATTTTTC
>DAOUGX010000100.1:0-13682 GCA_034428855.1 Anaerolineaceae bacterium
GGCTTCATTTCGGGTCGGAACGATAACAGATAATTCGAGAACCTCGTACATTTTGTTTATTATTGGGGCTTCAATGGTTGAAATTTGTGTATCCATTCATAAACCTACCATTTCTATTGGATGGGTGAAATAACATAAATTTTTGGTCTATGTTTTAAAAAATATTTAATTTAGCCGATAACTTAGCCCACATATCAATAAATTAATATTGGACAATAATAGTGATATTTATCATATTTGTCAAGTATTAATACACTATTAAAATATGATTAATTACAAATTAAGTCGGAGTGAAAGTGAATATCTGTAAATGTTAAGAAGAAAAAATTTAAAAATTCCAGGTCAATGAGTGTGAAAAAATCTGGTATGATAGAAATCTTCAATTCATATTCTTGAGAGCATATCATGTTATACCAAACAATCACAAAAATTAATGTAGATAATGCCCGTTTTAATATAGAAGGTATTAGGAAGGCAATCGGCCCTGATCGAAAAATTATGGTATCAGTCAAAGCCAATGCTTATGGACATGGAGCGATAGAGATCTCACGTTTGGCGGAGAAAACAGGTGTCGATTGGCTTGGTGTTGCTACAGTCCCTGAAGGAATTGAATTACGGAAAGCTGGTATTCAATTACCCATACTCAAGCTTAGCCCCGCATTTCCAGCAGCTATGGAAGCTGCGATTGAACATAATATCTCTTTGACCATTTGTGATAAAGACAATATTGACCAACTTGATGCAACCTGTGCCAGATTAGACAAATCTTTGAATGTCCATATGAAAATAGAAACAGGCATGGGTCGAATTGGTGTTGCCATTGAAGAGGCTGTTCAGCTTGCAGAGTATGTTGAAAACAAATGTCCTCATTTAAATCTGGAGGGTATTTCAACGCATTTACCGGTGAGTGAAGAAAGTGATCAAAACTATACATTGGATCAGGTAAACCGTTTCAAAACAGTGATTGATCAGATCAATTTAAGCATTGGTCGCAAAGTTCACCTGACTCATTGTTCCAATTCCGGTGCGATTCTAGGACATCCATATTCCTGGCTGGATATGGTAAGACCAGGGATCATGGTTTATGGATATTATCCAGGGGATGATGCATTACGGTCCATTCCGTTGAAACCTGTTTTGAGCTTCGTTACTATGGTTTCCTTCTTAAAAAAAGTAAAGGCTGGAACAACCATCGGATATGGACGTACATGGACAGCTCCAGAAGATACCTGGATTGCTACCATCTCCGCTGGTTATGCTGATGGATTCAATCGATTGTTTTCTAATAAAGGCAGAGTATTAATTAAAGGAAGATCATATCCAATTGTTGGTCGAGTTTGTATGGATCAAAGTATGGTCAACCTTGGCCCGGCCACTGAGGTTGAAGTTGGAGATGAAGTGGTATTAATTGGTAAAAGCGGCAAAGAAGTAATTACTTGTGAAGAATGGGCAAAGCAATTGAATACGATTACCTATGAAATCACCTGTCAGATTAATGCACGAGTTGACAGGATTGTCATCCATGATGACAATCCTTAAAATATAAATATTTGATAGTAAAAACCTTCCAGAATTTTCTGGAAGGTTTTTTAAATTATTGAACTTCGAATTCTAAGGTTTGATTTAATTCACCATTCAAGTAAATCTCGACTTTGTATTGTCCCATTGGCCAGAGATTATCATTCTGCAGATTAAAAGTGAAGACATTTTCTCCATTGGTCGTAAGTTCAACCTCATCGATCATCATATTCGGATCAACACCATCCACATCCACTGCAATCCAGACCGCTTTCAAGGTAGTATCATCCGGGGCATTCGACACTTCCACAACACAATAAAAAGTTTGGTCCCCTGAGAAAACGGTTGTTTCTCCGGATCCATCATCGTTTGCTGTCAGGTATGCATCAGAGATTTTTGCCGTACTGACGCTGGCTTCACAAGCAATTGTAGATAACAGGAGAAAAATAAGGGCTATAAATATTTTTATTTTATTTTTTTTCATTTTTTACCTCTTACCTTTTATTATAATTACTTGCCCAACAATGGATGATTAATTTATATGGTTTGATTTTTAATCAATGAAAAAATGCGGAATAATGAAAACAAGGTGACTAACGAAATAACAAGAATTGCAATGAAATGAATTTTCAGGTGAATGAAAGAAAGGATGGTTGAAATGAATAAACCAATACCTACAGATGTGAAAAGTAAAGAATATCTATATTGATGATATTTTTTTTGTTCGATAGAAAGATTTTTTTGTAAATTGAAAAAGGGATTTAAATCAGATAATTCCCAGGAAATTAATACACACGACACACCTGAAAGCACGAGTATAGATGGTAAATGATAAAGAATACCAAGTATTGAAATGAGAATATAAGAAGCAAGGTATACATTTGGGTACCAATACCATTTCAATTGGGGGAAGAATATTTGTAATCCGGACAAGATAATTGAAAGAACAACCAACCACCATAATTGTTGATCAATATAACCATAGACAAAAATGGATCCACTCAATATTACAAATATAACGAAAACAATCCTTAACTTAATGAAATAATTTAACGCCATAGCATATCTTTCCGAAAATTGTTAATGAGATCACGAATAGATAAATTCAAATCCCAATCATAGACCATCACACCGATTTTCTGGATGTTGTGTAGCATAATAATTCTTTCGATTCTTCCCATCCGAAACCCCAATGAATGGTTTATTGTGAATGGCTCATTCTCGATTCTGTTAGTAAATACATTGGGACTAATGAGAATAATTTGATGCCCTTCGGAAACTAATCGATGGATCAGGCGATCGTCATTTTCCTGTAATGGACTGATCATAAATACAATTGATCGGTTTGGAAATATTTTCAATGGTATTTGATTGATTGATTCGTAAGAAGAATTTCCTTCAATGTCAAAATTTGCGATTTCATTTTGAATTCTATTCAATTGATATTTACCGACGCCTGAAAATACTCTTTTTCTATTTTTCCCAAGCAAAAAAACAGACAATCTATTGAAATCTGATAATAAGTTTTTTGATAAGGATAATCCTGCATTGATAGAATATTCTGCCACTCTTCTATTATTGAAAAATAACGGTTTTTTTTCACGAGTGTCAATAAGGATACCGATATCCACCATTTTTTCATCTTCGAATTCTTTCAAGTAGGTCTTTCCTGGAAATTTACCTGACATCTTCCAAATTATTCTGTTTATTGGATCACCAGATTGATATTCCCGAATTCCCCAAAAATTTAATCCAATTCCAGGTTTTTTTGACAAATTTACACCTGGTGAATGCAATGTGAAATGCGGTTTTAATTTTATGTGTGGTAATAAAACTGGCTTGGGAAACGAAATTAATACGTCATTTGTGTTAATAATCTTTTGATGGGAGAATAACTTAAATGGGTCGCTACAATGGACTGTTAACTGGTTCAATAAATATTTACCCCGTCCAGCATTAAATTCATAAGAAAATTCAAGTTTGTCATTTCTTCCTAAAAATCCATAATGAGAAGTAGTGCCTGAAATTGTTTGTACACCATCTGGAACGTGATCAATGACCTCAATGAATGGGATTTCTTCTCCCTGATTGGTGATCAGAATATCCATTGAATTATCCTGGTCTTCAAAGGTTTTTTGAGATTTAATTTTCCTTTGGACGATTAATTTGTTCTGGGTTGGTGAAAATATATATCCCACAGCAAAATAAAATATGAAGGGGAGAGAAATTAAAGCAATAATTTGGCTTCTGTAATACATTCCTGATGCAATACAAAGTATAACTACTAACAGAACTAAATGAGATTTATTGTTCATCAATTTGATAAAACGGGAACTGGAATAATAGAAATAATCTCGTCAAGAATTTTTGATGTAGCGAATTTATTCCCCCATAAATTCGGATCGAGTATCATCCTGTGTCCAAGAACATCTTTAATCAATATTTTTATATCATCAGGTATTACATAATCTCGTCCATGAATAGCTGCCCAGGCTTTAGATAACTTTAACAATGCCAATGAACCCCTTGGACTTACACCTAACTCAATATGATGAAAATCACGAGTCGTAGTGACAATATCAACTATATAACTTTGTAAATCCGGATGGATAAAAACATCTTCAACAACCTGTCTGGATTTGACTAAAATTTCGCTATTGATGATTGGGGACAATTCTATCGAATCAATTTTTTGAGTATTTCTTTGAGCAATAATTCTTTTTTCTTCCTCCTTACTTGGGTAACCGATAGAAAGGCGTAAAATAAAACGATCTAGTTGGGCTTCTGGTAGTGGAAATGTTCCTTCATACTCAATCGGATTTTGAGTTGCGATAACAATAAATGGATCAGGTAATGAGATTTTTTCACCTTCCATAGTTACTTGATTCTCTTGCATTGCCTCAAGTAACGCAGATTGAGTCTTTGGAGAAGCTCGGTTTATTTCATCTGCCAGCAAAATCTGGGAAAAAACGGGTCCTTTTCTAAGTGAAAAGGTATTGTCTTTGGTGTTAAAAATATAACCTCCAATAATATCTGAAGGAAGTAAATCCGGGGTAAATTGTATTCGTTTATAATCCAAACCAAGAGTATCCGAAAAACATTTAGCTATTTTTGTTTTTGCAAGTCCTGGGTAATCTTCAAGCAGCACATGCCCATTAGATGATAAAAATGCAGCCATTAGTTTTTCTAAAATTACATCTTTACCAATAATTGCTTTTTTGATCTCTTGAATCACGGATGTTGAAATTTCCGCAATATCATTCACGGATTTTGGATTTTGTATTAATAATGTCATTATTTATCTCCAATGCTTCTTCTATTTGTAGTAAACTCAAATGAACTGACAAATCAAAATCATCCATATATTGATTTCTGTCAGATTGATTTTTAAAAATATTAAGTATTTGATACATCTTAAATTTGATGAATCCAAAGAACTCTCTTTTTTTAGGAATTATCTTAATTGGATTAACTTTATGTGTTGGAGATTCGGAATTAATGATCGTTAGAAAGTAGTTTAATCTATCTTCAATTAAAATCCGATCCGAATCGTTTTCTTTAGCTGATTTTATTTTTGCTTTCCAATAATCCAGGCGATTTTGTTGTTCAGAATTAATCTTTGACTGCTGACTTCCGGAATTAATTCTAATAGTTGGAATCACAAAAATTCCCAGAAAAAGGAATCCAAAAATTACTAAAAACCAATAGATTCTTTGGTCAATTGATAAAAACAGATTTATGATAGTCCACAAGATTTTAGAAAATGGATTTATGAACCAATCGTAGAATATATTTACATTAAAAATAAAGAATGTTGTTATTACGATAAAGATTATTATCAAAAGAATTTTCTTTAATTTTGGTTTCATGTAATCTATAAATTCCTGTTCTGACAATAAAGCTTTATCTCAAGCAAACAATTTATCGCATTTTTCTCATCCTCAGGGAGGATTGATTTTGAACCGTATCGAATTTTTTCAAATAAGGATGTAATTTGGTTTACTGGTACAACGGGAAGACCACGTCTTATTAATAATTCTTTAAATTCATTTGCTGTAACAGATGCATCCTTATTAATATTAAATTCTTCTTTCATTACCTCTATCATTTGAGAATAACAGTCAAAGATTACATTTTGGAAATTATTACCATCATTCAATAAAGACAATGTTTTATCTACTGTTAATAAGAGGGGGTCTGCTACCTTTTTTACTTCATTCGTTCTACTCAAGAAAACGACAAAGATCATGACAACAATTACTATAAAACCAATACCTACTATCCAAATTAAAAAGGAAGGTGGTTCACTAATGGCTGAAAAAACTAATTCTCCACTTGATGGTGTATTTTCATTTTCCTGTAAAGTGATCTCACCATTTATATTAGAGGATGGGAATTGATCAGCAATCACAAACAAAAAAACCAGAATTGTTACAATAATAGCAATAATCGTAAGTGTTTTTCGGTTTAATTTATTAAAAAGTGCAAACAATGATGAAATCAAAAGCGCCACGATTAGGACAGAGAATAAATTTTGAAAAAGGGATAGTTTTGCGGTCTCATCAATTTTTCCCTTATTAAATTGTTGATCACTGCCTGTGTGCGCAGTAGGGTTTGATATCGCACCAGGTAAAGATCTTCCTTGTTCTAAGGAATAATCATCAATACCAATAGATAACAAACTAACACTGAATATTAATAAAAAAATATATTTTAGAAGTTTTTTATGTAAAAACATGTTCATAAGACGTCTTAAAATATACGAAAATAATAATTATAAGGTTGCATTTCAAGACCGAATGGAGATTAGATTTATGTGATATGGATAATTATTACATTGAAAAAAGTTATAACAAAAATATCTAAATGATATAATTTGACTAAATTTATCCAATTTGCTATTATCTATCTGTAATTTATTTACATTTAAGGATCTTCATGAATGATGTAGAAACATCACGTATTAGAGGAGAAAAAATGAGCAAGATTCGTGTGTTGGTTGGTACCAGAAAAGGTGGATTCATCCTTACTTCAGACGAAAATCGAAAAAAATGGGATATAGAAGGGCCTTTATTTGCAGGTTTGGAAATTTATCACATGAAAGGTTCTGCTATTGATCCTTCAAGGATATATGCTTCACAGGCGAGTGACTGGTTTGGACAGGTGAACCATCGATCCGATGATGGGGGAAAAACCTGGCAAACGATTGGCAATCAATTCGATTATGAAGGGGACGTTGGAACCCACCAGGATTTTGATGGTAAACAAATTCCCTGGAAATTTAGAAGAATCTGGGTTTTTGAGCCATCTCCGGTTGATAAAGATATAGTTTATGCCGGAGCAGAAGATGCAGCATTGTTTGTATCAATGGATGCTGGAATGACCTGGAAAGAATTATCTGGCCTGCGAGATATACATTCCTCAATGTGGATGCCTGGTGCAGGAGGTATGGGGTTACACACCATTTTAATCAACCCCCAAAATCCTGCTCAAATATTTGTAGCTATTTCGGCTGCAGGTGTCTTTCGCAGCAATGATGGAGGAGAAACCTGGACAGGAATTAACCATGGATTGAAATCTGCTTATGAACTACCCAACCCTGAAGCAGAAGTTGGTCATTGTGTGCATAGTATTGCCATGCATCCTTCCAACGCGAATGTATTATTTATGCAAAAACACTGGGATGTTATGAGAAGCGATTCAGGTGGTGATGATTGGTACGAGGTCAGTGATAATTTACCCAGTGATTTTGGGTTTCCAATTGCTGTTCATGCTCACGAACCGGAGACGATTTATGTTGTTCCAATTAAAAGTGACCTGGAACATTACCCTCCGGAAGGTAAACTGCGGGTGTTTCGCAGCCGATCCGGTGGGAATGGCTGGGAGGAGTTATCGAATGGTTTACCTCAAAAAGATTGTTATGTGAATATCTTGAGGAGCGCCATGGCAGTCGATAAACTGGACGCTTGTGGCATTTATTTTGGAACGACTGGTGGACAGGTTTATGTTTCACCTGATGGTGGAGACCATTGGCATACAATCGTTCAGAATTTACCAGCCGTTCTATCAGTAGAGGTACAAACACTTTAATGATTCGTGTTATCCTGCCAACTTATCTGCAGCGTCTGGCAAATGTGGGACGTGAGGTTCTGATTGACTTATCTGGAGAGATAACTTTTGAAGCTTTACTGGATAATCTTGAAAAGAATTATCCCATGTTAAAAGGCACAATTCGGGATCATAATACCAAGGAACGAAGACCATATTTAAGATTTTTTGCTTGTGGACAAGATTTTTCTCATGACTCTCTGGAATCCGTTCTACCTCAGGATGTCCGAAATGGAAAAGAACCCCTCAGAATTGTTGGTGCTATGTCAGGAGGTTGAACATACTTATTTCAATTAATTCGATTGAATTATGTATGTTCAGATTACCTGAATCAATCTATTCACAAAAACTATAACCAATTCCTGAGATTGTTTCGATTATTGGTTTTTGATTTTCAATTGGTTCGAGTTTTTTCCTCAATCTGTGAACCAATTGTCTTAACATTTCTTTGTTTCCATTTCCAATCCCCCAGATACAATTGATCAAAATTTGGCTGGTAACCACTTGGCCAGCATAGTGCATTATGCAATTGATGAAACGACACTCTGCATCTGATAAAGGTATGGGGTCCTGATCAGGAACGGTGATCGTTTTTTCATGAAGATTCAGAAAGACCATACCCACTTGATAATAATCACTATCCATTTTATTGCATGATCTACGTAAAACAGCATCAACTCTCGCCATCAATTGTCGTGGGCTAAATGGTTTTGAAATATAATCATCTGCACCGATATCTAATCCATGAATAATGTCTTCTTCATTATCCCTTACTGTAAGAAAAATGATGGGAGTATCCCAATTTTTCCGGATGGTTTCACAAACACTGAAACCATCCGGAAATGGAATATTTACATCGAGAAGCATTAAATCAGGCTGTTCTTTGTCCCAAATTGTCAAAGCGTCTGAACCACTGAATGCCTTAACAACTTCAAAACCTTCGCGAACAAAGGTAAAAGCCAGAATATCAGCTAACGTTTTATCATCTTCTACTATAAGTGTTTTCATTTTTCTTTCGAATTAAGTCCGCCAGTTGTATTGCAACTTTATTAATGTTCAGTAGATATCGATACTGGAGATAAACTCGGTTCTAGCTCACTAACTTTTGTGATTTCTTCTTTCTCAATTCTAATTTTTTCATCCGTTGGATGCGAGAAAACAGGAAGATAATGGGAAGCAAGTGCAAAAACAAAAGCTCCGATGCTTACCATACCAATCGTTACAAATATTTCAATCCAGGTTGGGGCATAAGCACCTGCAGAGAAAGCGACAAGGCTGACATTGAACCGGTTGAGAAGTAAACCAAATACCACTAATAAGGCTGTGCTGAACATTTGCATCGGTTTTTTACGAACACCAGGAAGTGAAAAAAGCACAATGGGAATAATCACATTTATCAAGATTTCTACCCAAAACAGGATGGAGTATTTATCTCCAGTGAAGAGATAGATACCATCCCCACTGATAATAATTTCTGCAAAACGAGCGACTGCATAAATTGCCAAAACAAAAGGAATAACCCTGGCAATTTTTGCTAATAATTTGGTTTCCAATTTATGCTTCAGCCCAAAAAAGCTCCAGGTAGATTCTACGATGACCATAGCTAATCCTGCTGCAACCGCGGAGATAAAAAACAATATCGGCATAATACTGGAATACCAGAGAGGATGAACGCGATGTGGCATCAGAATAAATAATGTTCCAAGCGAGGACTGGTGCATGGTCGATAAAACAATTCCCAGAATGACCAATGGAATGGTGATTGATCGAATGATCTTTAATGGTGCCTTCATATTGAATTTTTCAAATACAATAGGGGATAACTCCAAGGCTAACACTGTTGCATAAATCATGACACACCAACCAACCTCAAAAAGAGGTGAATGGATATTCCAGTTATATAACATATAGTAAATTCTTTGTGGAAAACCGAGATCGACAGAAATAGCAAAAGCTGCCAATGCATACCCTAAAAAACCGGTTAAAACAGTCGGTCGTAAAATTGGATAAAATTCCTTGAGATGTAATATATAGACAGTCCCTGCTACACTAAACGCGCCTGCAGCTAAAGCGATTCCACACAGAACATCAAAACTGATCCAAAGTCCCCATCCACGGCCGTCGGATAATCCTGTTGTCATACCAAGTCCATTGATCCATCGGTACACAACCAAAACAAGACCCAGGAGTGATAAGAATCCAAGAATTAAGGTTCCAAGACCTAATTGTTGTGAGCTTTTATTACTATGACTGATTGCTGTCATTGATACTCTCCTCTTGAACTGCAACTTTTAATTTTCTACCGGTGATCCAGTACAGGAATGTCATCAGACTGGCAACTACCACCGCGACTCCCGGTACAGCCTTCATCCATGGCCATGTTAACGATGGTAAGGAACTGCTCGTCAGAACTGGTAATCCTAGCTTTTCAGGTGATACTTTTGAAATGATTAATACTGATGTCCCTCCGACTTCTGATTCACCATACACCTTACTTGCATAATTGGTAGGGTCATTATCAATTCTGGTGTGAGCCTCCATCAGGAGATCTGATCGGTAACCAAAATTCAGTGCGCCAATCTTACAGGATTCGACACAGGCTGGTTCTTGTCCCTTTGCAATTCGATCTGCACACATATCGCATTTCTGAACCCGTGGGAAAACCTTTTCCCACTCATATTTTGGCACATCAAACGGGCAGGCAGCCATGCAGTATCGACAACCGATGCAAATGGTCTCATCATAGATAACAGGTCCTTCGGGAGTTTTTTGCATAGCTCCAACAGGGCAGGCAGAAACACAGGCTGGTTCAATACAGTGCATACAATTACGTTTTACGAATGAATAGATATTCTGATCCGATTCTTCCTGGTAAAGCTTTATGATCGTCCAGGTGTCAGCATCCAGTTCCGGTTCGTTTACGTTTGGTAAATCTCTACGCTCTTTACATCCTGCTTCACATTGCCTGCAACCAATGCATGATTTAGCGTCGTATAAAATTCCATATGCTTTTTCATCTACTACAATTGACGTTGAGGGAGCTTCCGGCAACATCATTAATCCTGCCATGCTCATCCCTGTGGTTTTTAAGAATTCTCTTCGGTTCATTGTCATAATTTACCTTCTCTCCTTACTCTTCCAATTCGTCCTGTTTTCGTTCTTTAATTAATTGGCTGATTGTTAAGGCTCCAATACTTCCGATTAAAATTCCTATCATTACACCAGTGATACCTACGTTCTCGATGGGAGGACCAGCTTGTTTTACCTGAACATCAGGATACAAGGTCATAGCTGAAATATTTGCTTCGATGGTTGGAGGTGTTTCATTTCCGACCTGGTGGATACCATGGCAATCGTAACAGGTTGGTTTATTGGTTAATGAATTTGGATCATAATCTTCCAGCATGGTAATAGTTGTTCCATGAAATACCATATAAGTGTCCAGGACGTTCGTCTCTAAACCGTACTTTTGCATTATCTCCGCATCAGTATGACATTTCGCACAAATATCTACAGAAGTTCTTCGGAACTTCCCCATTTTTGGATCACAAATAGCGTGAACGTTATGACAATCCACACATTGCGGCATATCCTTTTGATTTCCAGAAAGTAATCCCTGACCATGAACACTGGCTTTGTACTCTTCAAAAGCAACCTGGTGACAACCAGCACAAATTTGTGATTGCCAACTGATCGATCCTTCTGTTTCCATAGCGGAGAGTTGGTCAACATGTGTTTGGCTGTGAGGTTGGTGGCAATCAGCACATAAAGGGGTATCTAAATTGCCTTCCAGAAACAACATATCATGCACACTATCAGTTACCTGAGTAAATTGTTCCTGATGGCATTTTTGGCAAGTATCATGATAGCTGGCCATGTATTCCCTTTTATTCTTGGCTGTGATTTTGTTGTGTGGTGCAGGAAAATCCTCATATCCCACATGACACTCCACACACTGCATATCTTTATGAACAGACTGTCGAAATACCGTGTAATCCATGGATAAATTCAGAATTTCTCCACTCGGTAACGTCATCGTCCAATCAGGTTGACCATGGCAAGTCAAACAATCGGTCACATCCGGAACTGAATTTTGTGGATTAGTTGCCTGTGTTTCAGCTGAAACAGGATATGAGGTGCATATCAAAAATAATCCACAAATGGTCAATGCCAGTAATAGTAGAAACGAATCAATAATTAATCGTCGAGTTTTCATATTATTCCCTATGAATTTGTGCTAAGAACCGAGGGGTGCCCCCTTTTTAGTGTTTAGCAGTTCCAGCAAGTGGTAAATGTTGATGAGTGGATTTTCGAATGGCTAACAAAGTAATCGTTAAAAGATACAAGCCTATGAAAAAAACGATCCAGGCTAAAACAACATGATCTGTAAAATACAGGATAAGAGAGACCACCGTTGCAGCAACAAATGTGCAGGGGCATGATATCTTCAAAGGTTTAACATTAATTTTCAACAAACCTATAAATAAGAGATACCCGACTACTACCAAACCAACAACAAAATAGAACATCACACACCTCGCTTCTATGTAAATAATTACTTCTACCTATCATGAGTAATTAATTCTTCTTATGTATATTCTATGATGTGAATGTAACAAACCTCGTTATATTGGTGTGACAAGTGTGTGACAATGTGAAAAAAAGCACAATAAATTAATAGTGATCATTTGTCAATTTCAATTCATATCCCAATCCAGGAACGTTTGTGATTACCACCTGGTTAGGAAATTCTTTATCTATTTTCACTCTAAGTCTATGAACTAATTGCCTGACCATATCCATATCTCCCCCATTTGGACCCCAAACATGATCAATTATTATTTCAGGTGTCACGATTTGACCAATATTTATCATCAAACAATCCATCAATCTGAGTTCCAAACCTGACAATTGGATCGATGGAGTATCCCCAATCCTGAGTTCGTGACGATTGAGATATAACAAAATGGGACCAAATTCTCGTACGGTCGCTGGATTCTTCTTCTTCGTCCTTCGCATAACTGCTTTTACCCGGGCGATTAATTGCCGTGGGCTGAATGGTTTGGTGACATAATCATCAGCTCCCAGTTGGAATCCTCCTAGTATATCTTCTTCATCACCTCGAACGGTTAACAAAATAATTGGTATATCGGATTGGGCTCTAATTCGTTTACAAACAGAAAAACCATCCTCTTTAGGCAAATTTACATCCAGAATAATGAGGTCTGGATTATCATCCTGCCACCTGCGGTAGGCTGATTCCCCATCTTCAGCGAGAATCACTTCAAAACCTTCCCGTTTAAAGGTGAAGGCGATTACATCAGCCAGGGTGCGATCATCATCAACAATTAATGCTTTCATGTTTCACCTATAATTGGTATGGTAATCCAAAATTCTGAGCCTCCACCTACACGATCCCTGACCCCAATCTCACCCCCATGAGCTTTTATAATCGCCTGAGATACGGATAATCCCAACCCTGATCCTTTTTGCATTCTTCCTTTTTCGATTTTATTCAGCACAAAACCAGAAAAAATTCTATTTTTGAAGGCTTCCGGAACCCCTTCTCCGCGATCTGAAATAGTAATTTCAATAAAATCTTTTTTCCATAAACCGGATATTTCAATATTTTCGTCACTGGGGCCGTACTTACTGGCGTTTGAAATTAGATTTAATAAAACCTGGTTTATTCTGCGACCATCGATCATCACCAATGGCATATTCTCTTGCAGATGGAGTATCAACTTTTGATCGTATTTTTTTAAGAGTGGTTGCATAGTGTTACAAGCTGTCTCAATGACATAATAAATGCTACCAGGATGGGGGTTAACATGGAACCTGCCTGTTTCAATACTGGAGCCTTCTAATAGATTGTCAATGAGATTTTCGAGATTCAGCGTACTGATGTGGATTGAATTTAGCAATTCCTGTGTTTCAGAAGGCGTCAGATTTTCAATCTCGTCCATAAGAATTTCAATTGATGCAGACAGAGCTGTTAATGGAGTACGAAATTCATGTGTTATATTCCCCAAAAATGAACCTAATAAATGACTTAA
>DAOUGX010000101.1:0-1872 GCA_034428855.1 Anaerolineaceae bacterium
TACCAAGGATGCGCCGGATCAAATAAACCGGGCGTCCTTTAACCTCCTGGAAGATGTAGCCCATGTAAATACCAATGATACCCAATGTAACCATGATCGTACCACCCACGATCAGCAGCACAAACATCAATGAACTCCAGCCCTGTGCCAGACCGGATTCCAACCCCAGGAACCAGAAGCGTAACACATAGATAGCCTCGGCTAAAGCCAATAACAGGAAGATACCTCCCAATGAAATGGCAATATACAGGGGCACCAGAGAAAACGAGAAAATGGCATTCATTGCCAGCTTAAGCATCTTTTTCAGTGAGAATTTAGACGCCCCGGCAATGCGACTGGCAGGTGTGTAAGGAAGAATCACGCTGCGAAAGCCCATCCAGGCAACCATCCCGCGTAAAAAGCGGTGATATTCATCCAGTCCTTTCAGCGCTTCCAGGGCATTACGCTGAACAAGGCGAAAATCCCCCACCCCGGGTTGGATTTTGGTATCGCCGATTCGGTTGATCAGCTTATAAAATGAATTGGAGGTCCAGCGCTTGAACCAGGAGGCTTGCTGATCCTCCAGGCGTTGTGCCAGTACCACCTCATAACCGGAAGCAGCCAGCTGCAGCATCTCAGGAAGCATGTGTGGAGGGTGTTCGCCATCCCCATCCATGGTGATGACCGCGTCTGCATCCGATCGATCAAGCCCGGCTGTGATAGCCGCCTGATGCCCGAAATTACGGCTCAATTCAACCACCTGCACCCGTGCATCACGGTTTGCCAGTGCTTCCAATTGTGCCTGCGTCCCATCAGAGGAACCGTCATTGACATAAATAAATCCGAATCGATAAGGCAGTCCATCCACCACCGCGCATAACTGCTGATGGAAAGTCATAATCCCCCCATCTTCATTAAAGACCGGGATCACAATTTCAACCGTATGAATTGCATTCGTCTCTGGCATTGGCATGATCTAACTCAAGAATGTCTTAATCATACCTGTTTTTCAATTTTTTGAACAACAAAAATGGGGTAAAAATCCTTTGCGCCCAGGGTAACCTACCCGGTTGACTTCTCCTGGTGATATGCTACAATATTGATGAGCGGTATCGTAAAGCCTGGTGACTTTGGCCGTCCGGAGGATGGTCCTAGCTGTTTCTGAAATGAAGCGGGTCAGAATGAAATCGAAGCCCAGGGTGAGCCCTCAATAAACCCCCGTACTGGGGGTTTTATTTATTCTCATACCATGATTGTTTACTAACGACCTCTTCTTCAATTATTAAAGAGGAGATCATTTCATAAAATGAGACATCATTATGTTCATATTTTTGATATAAAGCCCAGGCAATAAAATCAACAGCCTGTAATTCTTTTATCCCAGTAGAATCTTCTTGCCTTATGATTACTATTTGTCGCGGAATATTGGAAATTTCTTCCCGAATGGATAATTCCAGCAATGAGCGTAAATGTTCTTTTGTATAGCGGCGATCAAGCACTATTTCAACTTTTGGATATTTTTTCACCACCTTTGAAATTAATCGTGATAATGTCCATCGATAAATTTCCTCTGGATCTCTTAATGGAAGATTCAATATTTTTTTATCAACAACGACCGCAAAAATTTGTATAGGTTCTTTTGATAATAAACCAAGCACATGTCGAACCAGGGAATCACTTTCCTTTTTAGCTTTCAATTCCCCTGAAGAAAGCGATGCACCAAATTTTTTCTGAGTATTACGAATAATTCTAGTAATAGAATTTCGATTGTTCGTTCCGAGTGCAGCGACAATAAGAAAATGGTTTTCACTTGAAAAAATGATATTACCAGTTTCATCGATGAAAGCGTAATGCAGTAAATCAGTCATTCAGGGATAATTTTATAGTGAACGG
>DAOUGX010000102.1:0-1502 GCA_034428855.1 Anaerolineaceae bacterium
GTGATGATCAGATTTCATCATGGGATTATTCGAATTTTATCATATCTACCAGGTTGAAATTTGTGATGATCAACCAGGGAAAACTGCGTATTGACTTCATGATTAGAATCATTATAATCTTAACTGGTATGACCTCTGACCAATTTTAGATAATCAAAATTCATTCTCCAGCGAGGTTTTCATGGGAAATCCAGATTGGCGTGCAGCATTATGGGCTGATCTTCAACAGCCCTGGGATGTAATTGTCATTGGGGGTGGTATTGTGGGAGCCGGGGTCTTCCGCGAAGCTGTTGAAGCCGGTTTGAAAACCTTACTGCTCGAAGGCCATGATTTTTCCTCTGGAACCTCCAGCCGCTCCTCAAAAATGGTGCATGGAGGTTTGCGTTATCTAAAAAATGCACAGGTGAAATTAACCCTCGACTCTTCACGTGAGCGCCAACGATTGCTCCAGGAAGGGGAAGGACTGATCGATCCATTGCATTTTAATCTGGTCAATTATCAGGGTGACCACACACCGGGCTGGGTATTTGGCCTGGGATTGATCGCATACGATTTGTTGGCATTGCGCTGGAAACACTCACATTTATCCAGACAAAGATTGAAGGAAATTTGCCCCAACCTGAATGAAAAACATCTGCAAGGGGGATATGGCTTCTATGATGCTCAAACCGATGATGCCCGTCTGGTGTATCGGGTCATTCAGGAAGGGCAGGCTGCTGGTGGAACTGCGATTAATTACGCCAAAGTGGTTGGTCTGTTACGCAACAAACCAGGCAAGGTAATTGGAATCCAGGTCCGGGATGTTTTGACAGGAGCAGAAAAAGAAATCAAGGCCGGGTTGGTGATTAATGCCAGTGGTGCCTGGGCAGACGAATTGCGTGGCATGATTGATAAACCTGCCAGACTGCGTTTACTACGCGGTAGTCATTTAATCTTCAGTCACGAACGTGTACCTCTGGATGACGCTGTCAGCTTTTTACATCCACAGGATCACAGGCCTGTGTTTGCTTTCAGTTGGGAAGGTGCCACCCTGGTCGGAACAACGGACATCGATCATGATCATCCCATGTCAACCGACCCATGGATTTCTGAACAGGAAGTGGATTATTTATTGTCGGCAGTAAATCATATCTTCGATTGCCTGCATCTCACGAGGGACGATGTTATTTCCACCTTTGCTGGAATTCGCTCGGTGCTGGATACTGGCAAAGCGGATCCATCCAAAGAAGCGCGTGATGAAATTCTTTGGGATGAGGATGGGCTTATCACCATCACCGGTGGAAAGTTGACGATGTTCAGTCATATGGCGCAAAGGACGCTGCGTTTTGCACGAAATTACCTGCCGGCCAACTGTGAGATCAACAAAGATAAACGCGCCCTTGATCTGGTCAATGGGGATAAATTTAAAACCATTCTGGATGTTCCCAGTTTATCCACTCATCAGAAAATTCGTTTATTAGGACGTTACAGCCACAATACACCGAATATGATCCTCTCATCCA
>DAOUGX010000103.1:0-12750 GCA_034428855.1 Anaerolineaceae bacterium
TATTTTATTGATGGTGGCAGAAGTCTGGTTTAGATTTGGAGATTAATCACTCCAACTTAAACGAAATGAAAGATCAGGTCAAATGACAGAAAGAATCCTCATCCATAATGGCAATGTTTATCAACAACAACACTGGTTTACACCTGGTTATCTGACCATTGAAGCTGGGAAAATTAAAACAGTAAAAAGTGGTCTGCCCCAACCTGAAGAATTTCAACAGGCGGATCAGGTCATTGATGCACATGGTATGGCCATTCTTCCGGGTTTGGTGAATGGGCATACACATTTCAGTCAGTCGTTTATGCGAGGTCTGGCAGGTGGGCGACCGTTGTTGCAATGGCTGAAGGAATTGATATGGCCTTTGCAGACAACTATATCCAGTGAAGAAATGTACCTGGCATCCTTATTGGGTTTGGCTGAAAACTTACGCGGTGGAGTAACTTATGTGGTTGACCATCATAAAATCACCCAATCCCGTGAACACACGCAAGCTGTAAAAAGAGCAGTTGAAGAAGTTGGATTACGCTGTACCATTGCCAGAGCCTGGTCGGATAAGGGAGCCAAACCAGAAAATGGAAATGCCATTCTGGATGAGATGGAATACTGGTATAGCCAGCAAAAAACCGGTAGCCTGGTGTCTTTTGCATCAGGTCCTTTAACTCCCTGGCGGGCAACAGGAGAGTTTCTGCAACAAACACATGAACAGGCAATTCGGTATGGCGCTTTCACACATATACATGTGTCTGAAACGGACGAAGAAGTGCAGATGACTCTTAAAGAAGCTGGTGTGCGGCCGGTTACCTGGTTGGACCAATTAGGTGTCCTGGACGAAAATACCCATGTAGTGCATGCTGTCTGGGTGGATGATAACGAAATTGAAACCTTGAAGCAACGTAACGCTCTGGTGGTGCATTGTCCAGTCAGCAATGCTGTACTCGGGTCAGGGATAGCCCCAATTGGAAAAATGCTGGAAAACGGTGTAAGAATTCGCCTGGGAACAGATGGTTCAGCCAGTAATGATACCCAGGACTGTCTCGAAAATACAAAAATGGCAATCTGCCTGGCACGTGCAGCACATCATGATGCAGCAAATCTCAGCAATCAACAGGCTTTGGAAATGTCACTTTCTGGAAAGGTGATTGAGCCTGGTGCAGATGCAGACCTGATGATGATCGATCTGAATACCTTAAGGTCCACTCCTGTGCATGATATTACTTCTGCCATTACTTTATGTGCCCATGCTGAGGATGTCGATACAGTGATGGTTGCGGGAAAAGTATTGATGCAAAATGGAAGACTGACCACAATCGACGAAGAAAGTCTGATTCATGAGTGTAATTTGGCAATGAAGTCATTGAGAAAACGAGCAGGAATTGATTTATGAATGGAAAAGAACGAGCATTAACAGCATTTTCTCATAAGGAAGCGGATCGGGTTCCGATATTTGAGCTAACCATTGACAATCCGACTGCTGAATATGTATTAGGAAGACCAAACCTGTGTGGATTTGGTGGAAAAGCCAGAGGGTTGGCTTATAACCAGGCAGTGTTAGCTGGTAATGTAACAGACTATTTTTTGCGACGTAAGCATGACGAAATGGATCTCTGGGAGAAACTGGATCTGGATGTGTATCCGCATTGTGATCCCTTGCCAGTAAATCCGGCAACACCTGATCAAATTTCCGAGCGTCAATGGAAAATTACCGACAAGAGTACCGGACAATGGGTCATTTATGATTACTCTGCAGACTCCGATGTATACGATATGGTGGATTCATCCATTCGACGTGGTGGACTACCAGAACTGGAAAAGTTAACCAATCATCTCGAACGTCAGGAATTCGACCCGCAGAGCTGGGATTTCTCCTATGTGGAGATGGTTCTGGAGAGATTTGGTAAAGATAAAATGGTTCTGGCTTCTGCGGATGTCGAAATTGGTTCGACCTTCGACTGGGCTGAGACCTTTCTAATTGGGTTGGTGGAAGCTCCAGATTTGATCCACCGCTACCTGGATGCCCGATTGAAATCAACTTTGAAATTAACTGAAATGTTGTTGGAGCGGGGTGTTCATGGCATCCATGGTGGTTATGATTGGGCTGCCAATAAAGGACCGATCTTCTCACCTCGCCATTTCCGAAAATTTGTTTTTCCCAGGATGAAACAGATAACAGACCTTTGTCACCGTTATGGTGTTCCTTATATTAAACATACGGATGGTAATGTTAATAGCTTACTGGATGATATGATCGCCAGTGGTATTGATGCTTTTCAAGCGATTGAACCACGGGCGAATATGAATATTGCAGAGATAAAACAAAAATATGGAGATCGCTTAACGCTGATTGGTAATGTGGACTGTTCAACAGTTCTGGTCGATGGCCCTGCAGAAGCGGTGGCCGAACAAACAAAAGCGATTATTAAAGCTGCAGCACCCGGCGGAGGGTTTTTAATCTCCAGCAGTAACTCCATTCACCCAGGAGTAAAACCGGAATATTATCTGGTAATGCTGGAAACCGCCCGAAAAGTGGGTGAATATCCAATTCAAACAGGAGGATTTTAATGGAAAAAATTAAAGATTTACGTAGTTATATCTCATTGCTGGAAAGAGAAGGACGATACACAATTGTGGATCAACCGGTTGATCTGGTGCACGAATTAGCCAATGTGGCGGCCACGCTGGCAAGAATGCAGGGAAAGGGTGTTATCTTTAATCAACCTAAATATACAGCAGATGGTTTCCGATGGCCAATCTTTGCGAATTCGGTTATCAGTCCTGATACCGCAGCTCTGGCTTTGGAATGTAAAAAAGAAGATATCATCAAGAAAATGAATTTCGCCCTGGATCCAAAAAATGGGATTCAACCCAAACTATCAGATCAGGACGCACCCTGGAAAGAGAATGTCATCACCGGCAGTGAAATTAACCTGCACAAAGTGCCCATCCCTACCCATGGCTTGCATGATGGTGGACCATTCATCACCGGTGGAGTGATTGTGACCAAAGATCCTGTCTCAGGAAGAGGTAATCTATCTTACAACCGTATGCAGGTTTTGGGTGAACACACCTTTGGTTTTAATGTAAATGAGTGGCGGCATGTAATGCAGTTTTATAAAGTAATGCAGGCTCAGGGCGAGAGCTTACCGGTTGCAGTGGCAATCGGGCTAGACCCTGCGATTATGATTGCCGCCGGTGCCCGTTATGATGGGGATGAGCTGGCGATTGCCGGTGCCATCCGCGGTGAACCGATACCCGTCTCGAAGGGCATTACCGTGGATATCGACATTCCTACCAATGCCGAAATCGTCATTGAAGGTTATTTACCTCCAGAAATTCGTCATCCGGAAGGGCCATTGGCTGAATTCCATGGGTACTATGGTGAATTATGGGATTCTCCGGTGTTTGAAGTGACCGCTATCTGCTATCGTAATCAGCCGATCTTCCAGACCATCATCCCTGGTTGGGACGAGCATATTTATATCGGTAATGTACTGCCTCGTGAACCATTGTTATTGAGATTTGTTAAACATGTCAGCCAAAATGTAACAGGATTACACATTCCTCCATATGGGAATGGCTTTTCTGCGATTGTGCAAATACAGAAGAATAATCCAGGCGAACCATATAACGCTGCCATGGCTGCGTTCACGGCTCATGTCAATATCAAACAGGTGATTGTGGTAGATCCGGATGTAAATATCTACGATCCCGCAGATGTAACCTGGGCGATGACGAACCGGGTGGATTGGTCGAAGGACATTTTCCTGGTGGAAGGAGCACAGGGGCATGAAATGGATCCCACCGCTGATATGCGGGGTGTCCACACCAAAATAGGTATTGATGCAACGTACAAACCAGAACGTAGGAATTACGGAGACAGAATCCGATATCCAATGGTTGATCTCAACCAATATACCAGAAAAGAAAAGGAGGATTAAATGACTCAAAGAGTTGCTCTATATTTACAGGATAAACACAATATTCAATACGAATTAGAAATGGCCAAGTACGCCGAAGATCGTGGTTTCAGCGAAATCTGGCAGGCAGATACCCGATTGGCGCGTGATTGTATCGTCATGATGAGTTCATTGCTGACCGTTACCAAAAAATTACGCTATGGTTCAGGTGTATTACCCATCTGGACACGTAACCCAGCCGTGATTGCTGCCAGCTGGAGCACCATGTGGGAATTAGGTGGTCTGGTGGATGGCCAAAGCCGTGTTATGTTAGGATTGGGTGCCTGGTGGGAACCGATCGCCAGCCGTGTGGGTGTCAATCGAAACAAACCGATGAAAGCCATGCGTGAAAACGTGGAAGCCATTCGACAATTATTTACGATGGAAGAAGTGACCTACCATGGTGAATTTGTAAATCTGGATCGCGTCAAACTGGATGTGGCCTTTGGAGATCGTAGCCCACGGAATATTCCAATTTACATCGGCGCGACCGGTGATAAAATGCTCGAGATGGCAGGCGAATTATGTGATGGTGTGGTATTGAACTATGTTGTCTCTGTTGATTACATCAAGAAAGCAGTCGCCCTGGTAGAAAAAGGTGCACAAAAAGTCGGTAAAACCCTGGCTGACATTGATCGACCTGAATTACTGGTTTGTTGTCTCTCCGATGAAAATCCCGCTGCGGCTATGGCTGAAGGTAAAAAATTGGTTGCTTACTATCTGGCCACAGAACCACATATTATGAAAGCGTCCGGTGTAAGTGAGGAATTACTTGAGAAAGTCCAATCCATCATGAGTTGGCCAGCCACCGAAGAGGATTACATTAAAGCTTCCAAGGTTATTCCGGATGATGTGGTACGTGAGTTGATGGCTGTCGGTACTTCCGATGAATGTCGGAAGAAGGTCCGCGAATATGTGGATGCAGGAGTGACCTGCCCCATCCTTTACCCAATGATGGATGACATCAAACCGGTTGTTGATGCTTTTGCTGATGGTTTCTAAAGGATTTAAAATTGGAAATGATCGATAAAAATGAATTAAAAACAAAAATTGAAGCACTCGCAGAAGAAATGAACCAGGATATGGTAACTTTCCTCAGCGATTTGATTCGAATTCAAAGTTACACCAGTTTTGAGGGTCCAGCTGTAGAAAGGACTCTCGAAGAATTGCGTAAAATTGGTTGCAATCAGGTCTGGACTGATAGCGCTGGCAATGCGATGGGAAAGATCGGAACCGGTGAACGCATTGTTCTGTTCAATGCTCATTTAGATACCAATGAAGTCAGTGATGCCAGCCAGTGGCCACATCCTCCTTTGGAACCAGTGATCGAAAATGGCATTCTGTATGGTCTGGGTGCTTCTGATTGTAAAGCAGGTGTTGCTTCGATTGTATATGGTGCAGCTATCCTGAATAAATTAGGCTTATTAAAAGACATCTCGGTAGTGATCATGGGAGCAACGCTGGAAGAAGACGCAGAAGGCTTTGCTTTCCGTTCCCTGGTGGAACGCGATGGGTTGAAACCTGAATGTGTCTTATTGGCAGAAGCCACAGATCTCACTTTACGACGCGGACATCGCGGTCGCTGTGAAGTACACATTCGCACCAAAGGGAAAGCAGTGCATGCCAGTACTCCCCATCTCGGCGAGAATGCCATTGTGAAAATGGCCCCGGTGATTGAAGCTCTCGAAGGAATGAATGGACACCTTCCAGAACATCCCATCTTTGGGCCTGGATCTCAGGTGGTAAGCTTAATCTCCGGTCCACATACACCCAATTCTGTTCCGGATTGGTGCGAAGTGGCTCTGGATCGCCGATTGGTTCCGGGTGAAACAGCGGAGTCGATTGTGGAAGGGATCAAACAAGTGGTTGGTCCGTTAGGAGCAACCGTTGAGATACCAATTCAACCCGTAAAATCACATACTGGATTACAATTAGACGGTCCTTCGTTCTACCCTGGTTGGTTGATCGATGAGGATGCACAGGTGTTAAAAGTTGGTAAAGAAACCTACGAAGCTTTATGGCAGCAAGCTCCGCGGGTAGATGTCTGGAAATTCAGCACCGATGGTACCTACTCAGCCGGTGTGGCAGGCATCCCAACCATAGGCTTTGGCCCACAAGAAGAACCATTTGTCCATACAGCGATGGATCAGGTTAATCTGGAAAAATTAAAGAAAGCTGCCATGTTCTATGCGCTTTACCCGGTGATCTACCAAGAGGTCACTGGAGCGAAATCAAAATAATCAAAACAAAATAAAGGAGATTTAATTTATGCAAACTACACTATTAGGAAAAGATTTCATCACCACCGAGGATTGGACCAATGATGAACTGATCTCGATGATGGATATGGCAGGAGACCTCAAACGCCGTTTCGCGATCGGTGAACCACATGATCACATTCTGCGTTCCAAAACATTATTCATGTTATTCTTCGAAGAATCAACCCGCACCCGCAACTCATTCGAATCCGGCATTACCCAATTAGGCGGCCATGGTATTTATTTAACCCCATCAGCGACCCAGGTTGGTCATGGTGAGAATTCGAAAGACACCGGTGGTGTATTGCAACGTTATGGTCATGGTATTTCGGTTCGCGATTGCCGCACTGGTATCGGTCAGGCGTATCAATACGACTTAGCCAGCCATGTTGATATCCCGGTCATTTCCATGCAGGATGATGTCGATCATCCCTGCCAGGCTATGGCTGACTTAATGACCATTCGCGAAAAATTCGGTAATGACCTGCGCGGTCGCAAATTCGTCATTTCCTGGACATATGCTCCAAAATACGTACGTCCACTTTCTGTACCACAGGCTTTGGTTATGTTAATGACCCGCTGGGGTATGGATGTAACTTTGGCTCACCCCAAAGGCTTTGAATTGATGCCGAAATGCCTCGAATCAGCCCAACAACACGCTGCCGAAAATGGGACCAAATTCGAAGTGATCGATGATATGGATGAAGCTTTCAAAGACGGCGATATCATTTACGCCAAGAGCTGGGGTCCCATCATGGTTACTGAGGAACCCAAAGAAGTACAGGCAATGTGCGACCAACACAAAGACTGGATTGCAGACGAACGCCGTATGGCACTCTCTAAGAAAAAATCCATTTACATGCACTGCATGCCCATCGATCGTGGTTATGAAGCCACCGATGCAGTCGTTGATGGACCTCACTCTGTGATCTATGATGAAGCCGAAAATCGCTTACACATCCAGAAAGCTTTAATGGCTTTGACAATGGGTGGACGCCTCTAATTCGGGCAGATTTAAGTCAGAACTAGAATTGATGTAATAAGGGTGATTGAGCAAGTCGCTCAATCACCCTGAATTCCTTTGGAAAATGCAAACAGAGAAAAAAATAAAAAACTCAGCGATGGCTCACGTAGTGCTGGACAAACCGTTAGTCGCACAAAGAATTGACATACAGGTATTCGCCGGACAGAGTTATGCAGAGGTTCTAAAAAAATATATCACAAAACCAGGTGTGGCATATGTCGTCCTGGTTCATGGGGTGGTGGTGGATATGCACCAGGAAATACAACCTGGTGATGAAATTCGCTGCGTACCTCAAATCGTTGGAGGATAAATAATGAAAACAAACCAGGGCTTAACCCAATTTGAAATGCATCCTGATTTTCTGAAAGGTGAAAAACCTTATTCGGGTAAAGTTTTACGAGTGAATTTGAGCACCGGAAAAATCTGGGTGGATGAACACGGAGATGACTTCTACCGCAAGTGGATTGGTGGTCGTGGTTTGATCGTTTATTATTTGATAAAGGAAACCCCAGCAAAGATTGATCCCTATAGCCCGGAGAATTTATTGATATTTGCCCCTGGTATATTAACCGGTACGGTATTACCGGGTACTGGACGACATGCAGTCGGAGGAAAATCTCCTCTGACAGGCGCATTAGCTTCCGGGGAAGCCGGAGGCTGGTGGGGAGCAGAATGCAAGCAAGCTGGTTTTGATGCAGTTGTTATACAGGGAAAAGCTGAAAAACCGGTATATTTGTGGATCAAAAATGGTGGTGCAGAACTGAGAGACGCCACCCATCTGTGGGGTAAAAAGACGGGGGATGCGCAGAATGAAATTCGGAAAGAATTAGGGGATGAAAAGATTCGAATTGCACAAATTGGCCCGGCTGGTGAAAATTTAGTACGATTTGCTGCGGTTATGCATGATGTCAATCGGGCGGCAGGACGATCCGGTTTGGGTGCATTGATGGGTAGTAAAAACCTCAAAGCTGTCGCTGTCCGTGGTAATTTCAAAGTGGGACTGGCTGATAAAGAAATCATGAAAATCACCCAGAAATGGATCACCTCGAACTACAAGGATATGATGGGGTGGGCTACCCAATATGGAACGGCTGGATCGGTAAAAGGCAATCATGATTCAGGTACCACAGGTATCAGGAATTACCTGGATGGGAACCTGGATGGAATTGAAAAACTGGATGCGACCTCCACATTTACCTGGTTAATCAAAGATCGGGATACCTGTAATCGTTGTCCGGTACGCTGCAAGCTGATTGCTTCTCATGAGGGAGATATTTCCATTGACCCACAATATGGTGGCCCGGAATATGAATCGACAGCAGGCTTGGGACCATTGTGCATGATCAATGATCCTGTTGTAGTAGCCAAAGCCAACGAGCTATGTGCAGCTTATGGCCTGGATACCATCTCCACAGGTGGAACGATAGCATTCACCATGGAATGTGTGGAAAAAGGACTGATCAATGATTTTGACTTTTTACCGACATTCGGGGATGGAGAATCTCTTTTACAAAGCATTGAAAAAATAGTTTATCGTCAGGAGCTGGGTGACTGGATGGCTGAAGGCAGTGCCCGTATGGCCAGTCGGATTGAACAGGGATCAGATCAGTTTCTGGCAACCGCGCGGAGTCAGGAATTACCCTACCACGACCCACGATTGAAAAATGCAATCGGGATGGGGTATGCAGTCTCTGCTACCGGTGCAGATCACATGGCTAATCTGAATGATACTTTTGCCACCTGGGACGGAGCAGATATCAATGCCCGTTTACGCGAAATAGGATTAAAAACCCCGTTGGAATTGTGGGGTATTTCTGATCATAAAATTGACGCCTTTTTTTATGAAACTGCTTTCAAAAATTTTCTGGATAGCGCAGTAATCTGTCATTTTTACCCTTATGAATACCAGCACATGGTTGATGCTCTAAATGGAGCAGGGGGTTGGAATATTGACTTACATGAAATCAACACCATTGGAGAACGCATCATCAATGCAGCCAGGTTGTACTTGCTGAGAGAAGGGTTTACCAGTGCTGATGATATGCTCTCAGCCCGAGCTTTCCAGCCAACACAAAGTGGCCCCATCGCTGGCAAAGCAATGACCCCCGATTATTTAAGAGAAGCTTTACAACGCTATTATAAACGTATGGGCTGGGGGAGTAATGGTGTGCCGGGTGATGAGTTGGTTGAGAGATTAGGGATTGAGTAAGGTAAATAAGGTGCAAGGCACTTTTGGTTTTTGGGTTATTTAATCTTGATTTCCAGGATTGGTGTATCCTTTTTCTCTCTAAGTGCCACGCACCAAAAAGATTTGCCTGAAACGAACTATTTCCTGTACCTCGGATGTTTGCGGTGAGAGCCATCGCAGAGCGGTTTATTAATCGAGTGTCCGCAATTACAAAGCGTAACCCGATTACGCGTTTCGATGATATGACCGGTGGATTGTTCAATTACCACGTTTCCGGTGACCCAAATAGGGCCAATAATGGGACCCTGATCAGTGATTTCGGTGGTATCGGCAACCTGTACAGGTAAGTCTGGTTCAATATCTGACTCAATTGGGGGAATTGTGTAGGTTAAAGCACCACTCGGACAACGTTCTACCATAGCGATCACCAATGAACGCGTCTGTGTATTATTGGTGTCCGGCACCATTTTGTGGATCGGTAAATTGAGAAATCCACAAAAACCAGACTCCATACACAGGGTTGGGTCTTTCCGCACGACAATATTGGTTCCATCCGGAAAATCGATACGACGTTGCAGGGTGCTACGCTTGGGAATTGTCTCTGTACCATCAAACCCCACCCGACGATGGGAACCATCACAGAATGGTTGATCCTGGCTATGACCACAACGACATAAATAATAAGCTTCAGGATCAGTTTCATATGTGAATTCTTTATGCCAGGTGAGAGGCTCGCCATGCTCAGAGACGATCTGCGATTTTCTTACCAATGGTATTTCTCCGACGACCCGGTAAGAACCATTTTTGCTAATGGTAATTTGAGCCTTTGGTTTTTCATTCATGATATTCTCCTGTTGCTAATGTAATTATTGATATATTAAGTTTATTTAAATATAAATCAATTCATTTGGTTCGAATTTCTTCTGTACCATCTGCATATCGGGCAAATCGACCCAGTTCACGGCCATGAACAGGATCGTAGCGGTTCCAGGGCCAGCCACCAAATTGATTCTGGCGAAATTCTGCATAGGTTTCGTATATTTCCTTTTGCGTATTCATTACGAATGGACCATATTGAACCACAGGTTCTGCGATTGGTCGTGCCTGTAACAGTAATAATCTGGCCGGTTGATTGCCTGCCTGAACCTCATAGGATCTGGTTGAATCGATACCAAATTTGTGATTCTCAGGAATACGATTCTCTCCAATCACCAATTGATCACCTTCATAGAAAAAGATTTCTCGGGTTACCTTTTCTGTTGTAACTGGTAAATTCCAGCGGGCATTGGCTTCCATATTGATTAACCATATCGCTACCTGATTATGGGGATCAGCAGCCCATGAATCGGGTGCGGGAGGAAGTGCCCGGACCTGGTTTAACTCGCCAGCAACCAGGATGACCTGAGTTTCATGACCTTGCCCATCCTGAAAGCTGACTCTGGCCATGTCTTCTGCCCATAACATCTTGTAAAATGGCTTCACAAATTTTTTTACTGCAGGTAAATTCAGCCAGATCTGGAAAAGCTCCAGCCGGTTAGGGCGATCCTGATTCAATAAAGGGAACATTTCAGCGTGTTGCAGCCCACTTCCAGCTGTCATCCATTGTACATCACCCATTCCATAGCGGCCAGAAGCGCCATGCGAATCGGAATGATCCACAAATCCATCCAATACGATCGTAACGGTTTCGAATCCGCGGTGTGGATGCCCTGGAAATCCTGGAACTACATCCCCATGGTACATTCTCCAGCCTGCTTTCCCGGCAAAGTCCTGACCAATATCGCGACCTTCCAATGATTCCGCTGGGCCTAATTGGTCATTCCCACGTGGATAATGATCCAGGTGATGAACGCAAAAAAGAAATGGATCACTGGTTTCCCAGGTAAACCCTAATGGCTGAAGATTGAAAATTTCCTGGTTTTGCATGTGTTCACCTCACTTATCTGATAAAGACTGAAGATAAAAGCATAATTGAAAAAATTGGGTTAGCCAATAATTTCATTCAAAACTGAGCACTTCTTCAATGATTGCCTGATAGCCCTCTGCTGCCTGGATAAGATCATCCAGCGAAATGGATTCGTTGACAGTATGAGCATCGGTCTCTTTACCAAGGCCGTATCCAATGGAAGGAATCCCATACATGCCTGCGCTGGCTGCTGCGTTGGTGCAGAACTGGAAGGACCGGATTTCAGAATCAGGGTTCAATTTCTTTATGGCATTAAATGCATGTTGCACCAAAGGGTGATCTTCCTCTAAAATCCAGGCTGGGAAGAACTTGGGTGCCTCCATCTGGTATCCACGATACGTAATCTCCTTGCCAGCCAAAACACTAATGGTTGTTTGAACTGACATAGATTGAGCACATTGTTTGATCTCCTCCATCACTGAATCTATCGTTTCTCCCAGCAATAAACGCCGGTCGAATGTGACCCGGCAACGATTGGGAATCACTGAACTACCTGGATACGGGTTGGAGATAATATCTGTTAAAACCATACTACCCTTCCCGAGAAATGGGTGATGGTGGGTGGGTAATTTCTCAATGGCGTGGATTAATTCAAACATGGCATGTACAGCACAGATACCGACTTCCGGAGAAGACGAATGGGCTGATTTACCAATGGTTTCAACCACCACTTCAGCACGTCCTCTGCCACCGCGATTAAGCTGTAAGTTGGTGGCTTCACCAATCACCACATAATCCGGCTGATTTTCCTGGATCACCAGTTGCAGAGTCCCGCCTTCCATCACTTCTTCATGCACAGATCCACATACCAATATACTTCCAAATAAATTTTCACGATTTACATGCGCAGCGGCATAAAGCATGGCTGCCAGGTTACCTTTGGTATCTGCACAACCGCGGCCATAAATACGCCCCTCTCGGATTTCCGCTGCCCAGGGATCAGAATCCCAGTCATCCGGATTGGCGGTCACAGTATCCACATGTGCGTCTAAAAGGATGCATTTACCAGGTTTAAATCCCTGGATGAGACCCAGTGCATTGCCAGCCTGATCCATCCAGATTTCATCATATCCAAGCTGTTTCATTTCCTGTAAAATTCGCTCGACAACCAAACCCTCTTCACCACTCAGGCTGCGTATGCGAATAATATCCCGGGTAAATTCAATCAATGCATTTTTATCCATGAAGGCCTCCAATATGTTTATTCTATCAAATTCTTTCTTTGTGTAGTCGCTTTATAAAGTAACTACTTCTTTCGAAAATACCAGTACCTGTTTATTGACTGCAAACCCTGTAGACTGATACAAGCGGAAAGCTGTATCCCGGTAATTATCGGTTTCCACCCAAATAGAATGAACTCC
>DAOUGX010000104.1:0-3269 GCA_034428855.1 Anaerolineaceae bacterium
TCAACCACCCATGGGGGGTGGAAAGGGAGAAGCTCCCACACCATTTGCAACTTTTCTGGCATCGCTGGCTACCTGTGCGGGGATATATGTGCTTGGGTTTTGCAAACAACGTGGTTTAGACACCCAGGGAATTCGACTGGTTCAACGATTACAAACCAATCCATTTACCGGGCTGGTTGGTAATGTGGAGATCGAAATTCAGGTGCCGCCGGAATTCCCGGAGAAATACTATAACGCTTTAGTGAGATCTGCGGAGCAATGCGCAGTCAAAAAACATATGGAACAACCTCCCCAATTTAATGTGCATACATCAGTAGTTGGGTGAGGTTTTTATGAGGTAAGACTTATCTTTTGCTTGGTTTGACTCCTTTATTGAATGGGTTTTGGGATAGATAACGCGGTAGAAATACCGCGTTATCAGTTAAAGGGATTTATTAAATTCTTTGGCTATCTTTTCTATCTCCGAGAAAACAAATAGAATAATATCAATACAATAAGAACATTCATTGGAGCTATCATCATGACATACGACCGTACTATTCATAACCGGCAATCCATCCGATTAAAGGGATATGATTATTCGCAGGAGGGTGTATATTTTGTGACTATTTGTTCACATGGTCACGAATCATTATTTGGAGAAATAATACTGGAAGAAATGATCATGAATCAAATTGGCAAAATCTTGAATGTCCAATGGTTTCAATTACCATCTCGTTTCTATGGTATTCAACTGGATGCATTTGTTGTCATGCCGAATCATATTCATGGGATAATTTCGATTGTAGAATCTATTCCAGGACAAACCATTGGAAAAATAATAGGTGCTTATAAATCTCTGACAGCGAATGATTATATTAAGCTATGTAAAGCAAATAATTTCCCGATTGGAAAATTGTGGCAACGCAATTATTATGAGCACATTATTCGAGATGAGGAAGATTATTCTCGAATCTTTGAATACATTGAAAATAATCCATTGAAATGGGAGGAAGACCAATATCGGTAGGGGCAATCCCTTGTGGTTGCCCCGATGATGGATCGGACAAACCGACGTGGTAAGGACAAGGTGAAAGGGTATGGACAAGGTGAAGGGGTAAGGACAAGCCGTTACCCCTACGGGTGCTCCGATGATGAATTGGACAAGCCGACGGGGTAAGGACAAGCCGACGGGGTAAGGACAAGCCGTTACCCCTACGGGTGCTCCGATGATGAATTGGACAAGCCACCGGGGTAAGGACAAGCCTTACCCCTACAGATGGGTATAGAAGTTATGGATCGCCTGGGCGACGCCCTGGGGATCTTCCAGCATCAACATATGCCCGTGATGACGGAAGGTTGCAAAGGTTGCATGGGGTAGTTGACGAGCGAGATGAGCAGCCGATGACACTGCCACCAGTGGATCTTCTTCCCCCGTTAAAATAAGTGAAGGCGTGGTAATCCTGGATAATTGATTACGCAAATCGAAGCCTTCACAGGCGCGTAAATCGGCATACCATAGGCTGTTGCGAATCCCCGGCAAACTTTTCAACAGCGGGGGATACCATTGAGATTTCCCGTGTTGCGGGGCAAAGTAATTTCCCAGCAGCTCCAGGGTCTTCTTTTGCGCCTGGGGGGACCGGAACAAATGGACAAATGTAGGGTCAATCTGAAAACTGGCACCTGATGATATGCACACCAGACCAGCAACATGCTGTGGATGGTCCAGAGCGAGTTGCAGAGCAATGGCAGCTCCGAGAGAATGCCCCACCAACACAGCCTGGTTCAATCCCAATTGGGCGATGAATTCGATTATGGCAGATTGGTAATTTTGAACGCGATGATGAGCTGTACCACTCGATTTACCATGACCGGGTAAATCAATCGTATAAACAGAAACATCCCGTAATCGTCTGATTTCTGCTGGCCAGCATAAATGGTTGCTGCCTGCCCCGTGGATCAGAATAACAGGTGGACGTGAAGAAGAACTCCCCTGGTGATGAGCGTAGTAAAGATTTGCCAGTATTGGCATGAATTTGCCTCAATGAGTATTTTCAGGAATGCTGCAGATCAATCTTTCCGGCTTGCACTCTTTCTATCGCGGCAGGAGTGAGGGGAATGAAAACGCGAATCCGGGTTCCTTTTCCGGGGACTGAATCAATGTGTAACAGTCCATTGATCAACTGTGTTCTTTCGTTCAAGTTTACCATACCCAGGCTACCTCGGTGACTATATTTCTGATTGACTTTGTTGACATCAAAACCAACCCCATTATCCATGATCTCTAATATTGCGATTTCTGAATCAGTCGGAGAATATTTCAAGCGGACCAGAATCAGCTCTGCCTGGGCGTGTTTGCGAGCATTGGTGACCGCTTCTTCCACCAGATAAAAGATGGTTGTATGTTTATTTTTGTCGAGTTGCTCCACCACTTTTTCGTCCACATCAATGCGTACTTTTTGCTGGTATGTGAGCAAATTCTTCTCAGCAATGGTCTGTAATCCCGCTGCCAGTCCATCCGTCTCAAGGGTAAGGGGGCGTAAAATAAAAAGTAAATGGCGTAACTCTCCAGTGGTCTGGCGTGCGAGCGTTTCAATATTTGCCAGTTCAGCAGCCACATCCTTGGGTTTATGGAAGAGCAAACGTTGAGCAACACTCAGACGCATGGCGATGGATGCCACCGACTGGATGGGACCATCATGTAAATCGCGTGCAAGTTTTTTGTTGGCTTCTTCCTGGGAAGAAACGATGGTTTGTTTTTCCTGTTCCACCTGTTGATAAAGACGGGCATTCTGGATTGCAATCACTGCCTGACGGCTGATCAAGTTCAGGGCTTCAATTTTTTCAGAAGTGAAAAATTCCCGGTTAGGATGCCCGAAAAGCATCACTCCATAGTCGTCCATTCCCCGGGCAAGCGGAAAGCTGATGGTTACGTTACAATTCTGCAGGGAAACGATCTTCCACAATTCCGGGTCCTTGGCCGGGTTGTGTGTGATTTGTGGTTCCACTTTCTGGAGGGTCTCCAAAAGCAGGCCACTATTGGCAGGGAATTTCAAATTGATATCACTGGGGGAAAAACGCCGCGAGTTGACCACCATCAATTTGGATTCATCGAATAATAAGACTGCAGAGGTCATCTTGTCCTGATTGGGATCGATGATATCAATAGCCGACTGGCTGAGGTCCAGCATGATATCCAACACGACCGTATAGTCCAGAGTAGAACTGAGGGTTTCGACCAACTTGGATAGCGATGCCATGCGTTTCTGATATTGCGAATTAATTCGGGT
>DAOUGX010000105.1:0-2172 GCA_034428855.1 Anaerolineaceae bacterium
TTATTTTTATGAATTAGCACAAAAGGAATTTTCTCGCAGCAAACGCTATCAAAGTCCTGTATCCATCATCATGATAGATATTGACCACTTTAAGAATGTTAATGACCAATATGGACATCTGGCAGGCGATCAGGTCTTAATCCAATTTGTTCAAAGAATTCAGGAAGAATTACGCACCCCGGATATTCTTGCCCGGTTTGGTGGTGAAGAATTTATCATTTTGTTACCAGAAACGAATTTAGGTGAAGCCACTCAGGTGGCTGAAAGATTGCGAGAGGTTACTGCTCAATATCCTTTCTTATTGGTAACCGCCCAGGTATACATTACGATCAGCTTAGGCGTGTCTTGTTTTAGGTTCACTACCATATCCCTGGACCACCTGATTGATGAGAGTGATAAAGCATTATACGAGGCAAAACAATTTGGTCGAAATCGGGTGAGAGCCTGGCAACATAAATGATACATGAGAATGGGGTATTCATTGAATGGTAAAAAACTCATCCTTGTTTTCAAAAATCAAATTATCGATCCGAAAAATCCCATATGAACAACGCAAGAAGATCATCGATGATATTACTGAATCTTCTTCACCAGGTTTTGATTATTTCTTACTGGTTATTTTATCTTCCAGTATTGCTACACTCGGACTGATCACCAATTCTCCAGCAGTAATTATCGGTGCTATGCTGGTCGCACCTTTGATGTCTCCCATTATTGGAATTGGCCTTGCTTCTATGATTGGTAGAAAAACACTGCTTAAATCATCGATTTCAGCTGTATTTCGTGGAGCATTACTTGCTATAGGTTTATCTGCCTTACTAACCATCGTTAATTCCTATTTACCATTTGTCTCATTTCATGAATTACCTCAAGAAATTATTTCGAGAACTCATCCAAGCCCAATCGATTTAATGATTGCTTTAGCCGGAGGGTTAGCAGCAGCTTATTCATTAACCGAGGAACGCCTGTCAGCTGCATTGCCAGGAGTAGCGATTGCCACGGCCTTGATGCCACCGGTATGTACGGTTGGGGTAGGTCTAGCATTGCAACGTTGGGATGTGGCTGGTGGAGCTTTACTTTTGTTTATAACCAATGCGGTGACGATCGCTTTTGCTGCTACTGTCGTTTTTTTCCTGCGTGGGTTTAATCCTTATCCATTGGATAATAATCACAAATTACCTCCCAGTCTACAATTATCAGCAATTTTGATTATTGTTCTTTTATTTCCATTGACTTTGTTTAGTATTCGCTTCGTACGCCAGGCAAGTGAGTTTCGTTCTATCAACCTGCTATTGGAACAACAGGTAAAGGAAATAAGTAATGCTGAATTGGTCGATTTTTCGACGAATCAGATTGATGGAACTATTGATATCACCATGACGATTCGTACAAATAATCCAATAAAGTATGAACAGGTGATTGCTCTTCAGGAATCGCTGGTCGAATCTCTTAACCAACCAGTTTCTTTAAAAGTAAATCAAATTTTTGCAGAACGACTCGACCCATTAATCCCACCAACACCAACATTCACTCCTTCACCCACATTAACCAAAACCCCTGGTCCTTCACCCACGGCTTCTTATACAATGACTGCCTCAGCGACATACACTCCAACTGCAACTGCAACGCTGTTACCAACCTTCACGAGCACCTCTACAGCGACTCCAGCTTTGGCACGGGTGTTCTCAACTGTAATGCCGTTAATGCGCTTATATCAGTCGCCAGGTGGACCGGTGATTGGGACATTACGTGCCAATCAATTATTGACAGTTTTGCCAGAAGAAGTCATTTATGAAGACCTTGTGTGGGTTAAAGTAATTGATGAGGAAGGTCGGTTGGGATGGGTTCCGAGAATTTACATATTTCAACTCACCGCTACACCAACCAGCAATATAACAAACACACCCGTGAACATTGATTATTTCAGTCCGACGCCATAAGTTGAGAGAATTCCAAAAAACAAGAAACTTGATCCTGTTCTTCAACTAACAGGTGATATTCCTGTTTTGAACCACAGGTTATTTTTGTTATACTAAGGTCGAGAACGATTTATAGGAAGAGGAAAATGAGGAAAACCATCTTAATTACTGGTGCAACGGATGGTATTGGGAAACAGATTGCTTATCAACTGGCAAATATGGATCAGCATGTCATCATCCATGGACGTAATAT
>DAOUGX010000106.1:0-13237 GCA_034428855.1 Anaerolineaceae bacterium
TAAAAAACCGGTAATTAGATTGATCGAAAATTGCCTGTTGCGGAACATTTGTAAATTTATCATCGGATTTGGGCTTTTTCTTTCAATCAGGAGAAACACAACCAGTGCAATCATTGCTGTGAACAACAAGCCTGCAACTGTCAAATTATTGAAACCCCGCTCCTGACTGATCGATAATCCCAAAAGCAAGCAGATCATTACCAAAAACATGACGCCTGCTCCGGCAAAATCAAACCGTTGTTTGGTGCGTCTGCCATCATTGGGAACAAACATAGATACCATGACTGCGCCAACCAGCCCCACAGGCAGATTGACAAAAAATAACCAATGCCAGGAGAGTGATTGCAGGATGATCCCACCTATGGTTGGGCCTGCTATGATTCCCAGGGATACCATCGTACCCATTACTCCTAGCGCTTTTCCACGTTCAGCCGAAGGGAATGCTTCTGTTACGATCGCTGTACCGATTGCCATCATCAGAACAGCTCCAATTGCTTGAAGTACACGGAAACCAACTAACCAGTAGACGGATGAGGCTAATCCACAAAGCCCGGAACCCAGCGTAAAAAGAATAATTCCTGTCAGATACAATTTCTTTTTACCAATCATATCTGAAAGACGACCAACAGAAAGCAGGAGAGTAGAAATTGTTAGCATGTAAGCTAGTACTACCCACTCCACCAGATGTAAAGGTTGTTGCAAATCATTCACTAAAGTATTGAGACCTATGTTAACAATGCTGCCATCGATTGTAGCGAGAAAAACCCCCATTGCTACCGACACCAGCACCAGCCATTTGTTTACAGGTTTTTTTGGTAATCTATCTGTCATATTGAACAGCTTGCTACGAAAATAGAATTCTCAGAAATGCCTCTGCGAATTGGAATCAACTAAACGACTAAGACATCTCGATGGATAAGGGATGATTTTCTTTCTTCCCTGAAAAAGGTAAAAAATGTTTTGTTAACAGAAAAAATGATTATATCACGCAGGTAAAAAGTGAAATTAAATTAACTGTACATGTTTTTTTAAGATTTTCAATCGATTGGTTACAATAAATTGAGAAGAAGAAACTTGAAAGGATTATTATCAACATGAATGCACATGCTTTTCGCCATTTATATGAGTATCACTTTTCAGAAAATCGCAAGATATGGGATCAATTTATCTTGCCCCTGAATCAAGAAGAATTTACAAGATCGGTAGACTATTCTCTCGGGTCTGTGCGAAATCATATTGTGCATTTAATGAGTGTCGATGATACCTGGTTCTGTGAATTACAAGATAAAGAAATCCCACATATGCTCAATCCAGTTCATTTTAATAAACGGGAGAAAATTCGAGGGCATTGGGATATGGTTGAGAAAAATATGCGAAATTATCTTTCCAGCCTTGAAGATTTTAAGCTTAGCGAAAAACCGCTGGAAGGTGAAGACAAAGATTTGGCTGTCTGGCAGGTTTTGTACCATGTGGTCAACCATGGCACCGATCATCGTGCACAAATTTTAAGACTGCTTCATGATCTGGGTGTAAAGACAGGTCCACAAGATTATATTTTCTATGTGTATGATCATTCTCAAGCTAAAGTTTGAATGCGTAATCTCCAATAAAATACTTTAATTATTTTTTTAGGCAATTAACTGATCAAACTACTTAGGAATATCTGTTCCTATAGGTAGTTTATTAGATTTAATATTTGGTATAACTGATTTATAGAAATATCAATTGGAAAATTCAATTCTTGAGATCAATATGGAAAATAAACCTATTCAACGAATGAAAATAAAGAAAAAAAGTCTATCCAATTTTTTAGGAAGGTTCACATTGATTACATCCATGGTTCTATTTTGTGCATTCTTAATTATTATTATTTTTTTGTTAATCTCTAGCACTGGTGAGCCAATTTCTCTTCAGGATTCAAATGGAAATCCAATTTCAGGAAGTGTATCTGAGAAGATAATTATCAAGATCAATGGTTTAGATCAAGGAATGTTTATCAAGAGTAAAAATGCTTCTAATCCGGTTTTATTATTTCTTCATGGCGGTCCAGGAATGCCTGAATATTTCCTAACACAAACGTATCCAACTCGATTGGAAGAATTTTTTACAGTCGTCTGGTGGGATCAACGTGGTGCTGGATTATCTTATAATCCGGAAATCCCATTAGAAACGATGACAATCGACCAAATTGTGGAAGATACCATTGAAGTAACCAATTATTTACGAGAACGATTTGGTAAAGAAAAAATATATTTAATGGGTCATTCCGGTGGAAGCTTCATTGGAATAAAAACTGCAAATCGTGCTCCTGAATTGTATTATGCATACATTGGAATCGGACAAATGACTTACCAGATAAAATCTGAAAATCTGGCTTTTAATTACATGCTCAAAGAATACAAACGACAAGGAGATAAAAAAATGGTGGAGAGATTAGTAAATTCGCCACCTGGTATGCTCAGTCCACTTTCAGATGCATACCTTCGCTTACGAGATGATGCCATGCATCGTATTGGTATTGGAACAACCCGAAAAATGCGATCGGTGATTTCAGGAATTTTTATTCCAAGTTTATTAAACAGGGAATATACAATAATCGAGAAATTAAATTTATGGAAAGGTAAAGCTTTTTCAACGAAATATCTTCGTGATGATATGTTTTCAACAGATTTAACGAAAGAGATCACATCTCTACAAATTCCTGCGTACTTTTTCCATGGAATTTTTGATTACACCACCTCATATGAAATGGCAAAAGAATATTATGAATCAATTCAAGCTCCTGTGAAAGGGTTTTATACCTTTGAACGATCAGCCCATAGCCCCATTTTTGAAGAACCAGAGAAAATGCTGGAAATTCTACAAAATGATGTTATGAATGGGAGAAATGATTTTAAAGACAAGTAATTTTTGAAGATTTGATAAGTATCGACAACCTAAAAAATACCAATCGTTGGTAAAAAATAGAGTAACCGTTGGAAATGCATCATGTATAATCGATGAATTAATGATATTAATTGATTGAACTTAACAAAGGAGAAAAATTAATGAAACAATTAATATTACTAATCTCAATCATCTTGGGATTTTCTTTGGCAGGATGCAATTCATCAACAGATCCAAAAATAGAGGAAGAAAACAATAACACCTTAACCAACCAGACCCTGAAAACAAGTATGGGGGATTTGATCATATCCGATATTCAGTTGGCTGATGAGGTGCACAATCAACAACCACCTGCAGGACAAAAATTCCTATTGTTGACACTGGCAAAATCTGATCTTCAGCCACTGGACCCAGCTACTTTTTCCTTAGAAACTTTTCAAACCATGATGCAGGAGAATAGTGGAAAAATATATTTAAAAGGGAATTCTGACACCCAATTTATCTCCACCATGGCGGGGTGGGTTGAAGATGATTTTATGGTGGGTTTTCTGGTGGATGAGAGCAATTCATACACTTTGTACTGGCCAGACAATCCAACCATCAATTTGGTAGTAGATAATTAATTAAAGGAATGATTGATGGACAAATCTCAAGGATATTTTGTGCCTTCGATGAAAGAAGTTTCAGGAAAAGTATTAGTCTTACATGCCTGGTGGGGATTGAACGATACCATCAAACATTATTGTGACCGCTTGGCTTCAGAGGGATTCACAGTTTATGCCCCCGACCTTTACCATGGAAAACTGACCGACGAAATTGAGACTGCTGAAATATTCAGCAATGAATTGAGTCTGGATCAAGCCAGAATCGATCTTGACGAAGCAGTCAAATATCTGAATGAAAAAGATAACGCTCAGGCACAAGGAATCGCAGTAGTTGGCTTTTCATTGGGTGCATACCTGGCTTTGGATCTCTCGAACCACCATGCTGCGGATATTCATAAAGTGGTGGTGTATTATGGAACCGGACCGGATGATTACACCATTTCCAGAGCTGCCTACCTTGGTCATTTTGCTGAGTTTGATGTGTTTGAACCACAGTCGAATATTGATGAGCTAAAATTCGCCTTACAAAGAGGAAAAAAAATGTTCACATTCTACCAATATCCAAATACAGGACATTGGTTTTGTGAGCCTGATCGAACCGATGCATATCAGGAAGACGCTGCTACACTTGCCTGGGAAAGAACACTTTCCTTTTTGAAGGAGATATGATTCGATTGACGTACGGAATCATATCTTAGTTCATTTAGTTTATACTTTTTAGCGAGAACGACGCCTGCGATTTCTTGTCTGTGATGAAGAGTTGTTGCTTTTTTGGCCGGCATCATTCGCAAAACGAGGTTTCGGACGATGAATATTCTGTTCCCGCTTTTTTTGTTCCATTGATGAGGGCGATATAACGGGTGTATAAAAGGTTTCCTGATAAAAATCATCGAGAAGCATTGCCAGAAGATCATTTTCTTCCTCGGTTTCACTTAAACTACGAGCGAGCGGTAGAAAACGTTGCATTCGTTCTAATTGCAATTTATCTCTGGATCGTAATTTTGATTCCAGAAGGGCTATGATTCGTTCAGAGACAACTTTTTCAACCAGCTCATCATCAGGCAACTCGCGTTCCTTAATTTTCAAAGAAAATCGCTGTCCTATTTGGCGAAGTTCAGCCTGTTCTGAAATATTAACCAACGTGATGGCTGTTCCACTACTACCCGCCCGACCGGTTCTCCCCGATCGATGGATGTAAGCCTCCGGATCTTCAGGGGGTTCATATTGAATCACATGGGAAAGTTCTGGCAGATCAATTCCACGGGCAGCTACATCGGTCGCTATCAAAAAGCGTAATGTGCCATTGCGGACTCGATCAAGAACTTTCTCTCGGGCTGATTGAGACAGATCCGAAGTCAATAAATCGGCATCATATCCAAACCGTTGCAAAACTGTGGTTACATATTCAACATGTACCTTGGTGTTACAGAATATGATAGCGGATAAAGGATTTTCGACTTCAAGAATTCGTACCAGGCTGCGGTCTTTATCCATCCCTGGAACTTTATAATAAACATGTTCTGTTTCGGTGACATGAATGTGTTCACTGCTGAGATTGATAAAGCCTGGTTCATGCAAAAATTCACTGGTAACCCGCAATACCTGTGGAGGAAAGGTGGCTGAAAACATATAAGTACTGATCGGATGATTCGGTAAATAGGATTTCACGCGACGCATATCAGGGTAAAATCCCATCGACAACATATGGTCTGCTTCATCGAGGATCAGAAATTTTAAATCTTTCAGGGAAAGTGACCGCCTCAATAAATGGTCGAGTAACCGGCCAGGCGTGCCGATGATAATGTGAGCACCTTCCTTAAAAGCATCCAATTGTGCCCGATAACCTACGCCACCATAAACAGCAATAGAACGAACACCAATCGCTCTTCCAAATAATTCTGCTTCGGTGAAAACCTGTAATGCCAATTCCCGCGTTGGCACCATCACCAGAACCTGGGCAGAATTCTGGAGAGGGTTGATCATTTCAAGCATAGGGAGCAAGTAAGCGCCAGTTTTCCCACTACCCGTGTGTGATTGAATCATCATATCGCGCCGGGAGAAAAGATATGGAATGGCTTTTGCCTGAACAGGTAACAACTCTTTCCATCCTGCTAACTCCACTCCTTGACGCATTTTTTCCGGAAGATCAGCCAATCTGGCTTCTGGTAATATGTCCTGTAGTTTTTTAATTTCTGTTTGTTGAGTGGAATTTTCACTCGTTTGTGGATTAATTTCTTCCATTATGGTCATTTCTTTCTATGTAGTTAATAATTTTAATATTCATCTGTAATTGTAACTTGTAAGCCCACCTCGGGATAGAAATTGGATGAAGTCGATTTGATACATCCTCCATTTAGTTGTTTTATTCCTTGTTATATTAATAATTGACTTATTGGGTAAATTTTATATTATATAAGCAGGTTTCATGCTCAAAATTACACACAGGTAGATGCAATTATTAACTTTCAAAATAAAGCCAGTCAGGGGGTTAAGCAGAGATGTCAATCAGATGCAATTTTATAAATGTGGTTAGTATCCACAAAGGAGTTCGTTCATGAATGTAAAAATTGTTGTTTTAGGCGCTGGTTTTGGAGGGCTTGAGCTCAGTTCCTTGTTATCAGAAGCGTTAGGAAATAACATGGATCTCACTTTGATTGACAAAAATGATTCATTTTTCTTTGGATTCTCCAAACTGGATGTGATGTTCGGAAAAAAATCCCCGGATTCTGTTCGACTCTACTACAAGCATATCGTAAAACCAGGCGTTCATTTTCGACAGGAACAAATTCTCTCGATTGATCCGGTTACTCGCCAGGTCAAAACTGACAAAGGTGTACATAAAGCTGATATCCTAATCGTTGCTCTGGGGGCTGATTATGACCTGAAAGCCACGCCCGGGTTGATCGAAGCAGGCAACGAGTTTTATTCCTTCGCAGGTGCTGAAAAACTGCGATCCGTCATCCCAACTTTTTCCAAAGGTCATGCCATTATAGGAGTGACCTCAACGCCGTTCAAATGTCCACCAGCACCAAGCGAAGCCGCTTTATTGCTGCATGATTACTTATCTCAAAAAGGGATTCGAAATAACTGTGAAATTAGCCTGGTCATGCCATACGGAATTCCAATTCCCCCTTCTCCTGAATCGTCTCACGCTATACTTGATAAATTTAATGATCTTGGAATCCATTATGTGCCTGACCGATTGATATCTGCTTTAGATCCTGAGCGTAAGGTCGTGATTCTGGATGATGAGAGCGAAATCCCATATGATCTCTTCCTCGGAATACCCAAACATTGTGTCCCAGCGGTAGTGGCCGAGAGTGGTATGACAGAAAACGCCTGGATCCCAGTGGATTCGCTGACTCTCAAAACCAAATTCCCGAATGTTTTTGCTGTCGGTGATGTAACAAGTGTCGGGACACCCAAAGCAGGTGTGTTTTCGGAAGGAGCAGCACGAACCGTCGCAGCTACAATCATTGCGGAATTAAAAGGCGGCGGGATTCCTCCAGCGTATAATGGTGAAGGTACCTGTTACATTGAATTTGGAAAAGAACTTGTCGGTCGTGTCGATGTAAAATTTATTTCTGGCATCCCACCTACCGGAAAATTCTTCGAACCATCTGATAGCCTGGTCATAGAAAAACAGTACTTTGGATTATCCCGCCGCGAGAAATGGTTTGGATTAAAGCACTGAAATCACCACTTTCCCTTTAGAGTGACCTTGTTTTAGATATTGCATTGCTTCAGGTACTTCATCCAGGCGATATTGTCGATCAATTATCGATTTTAATTTTCCTTCTTCTGCCAGTTTGACGATAAATTCAAGGTCTTTCTTTACTACCCTGGCAGATAAAAATGTCACTTTCTTTTTCCCGATAGATAATATCCGACCGAAAATGATCGTTGTAAATACTTGTACCAGTGAACCTCCCACCATGACTAGAATTCCATTCGTGGAGAGACACTTTTTATATTGCAACAAAGGGTGGTATCCATTTATTGCAATTATCACATCGTATTTTTTGTCTGATCTGAGAATATTCTCTTTGGTATAGTCCACTACTGAATCGGCCCCAACCGACTGCGCCAGGGGAACGTTTTTCGAACTGCAAACAGCGGTAACATGTGCCCCAAAATATTTGGCAAACTGGATCGAAAATGTCCCGACACCCCCACCAGAACCATAAATCAATACGTGTTGACCTGGCTGAACCTTTCCCAGATCTCGAATAGCTTGCAGAGCCGTCATACCTGCCATGGGGAGGGTGGACGCAATCTCAAAAGGCAAACTTTCAGGTTTGTGGACCAGTATTGATTCTGGTGCAGTTGTGTATTCAGCAAAACCTCCGGAACCCCGTCCTGACAGGTCACCTAAAACAGCATCCCCTACCTGGAAGAGCTTAACTTCTTTGCCAATTTCTTCGACTGTTCCAGCTACATCCGATCCGAAAATTCCATTTTTTGGGATAAAACCCAGTTGCATTGAACGGTAATCAGCTGCATTCACAGAAACCGCATGAATCTTGATGAGCACTTCATTTCCCTGGGGAACAGGCTTTTCAACTTCAGTTAATTTTAGTTTTTCCTGCTTCTCTTTTTTATTAAATACGATGGCTTTCATTATTTTTTCCCTGTTTGTTCTAGTACTTCACATGAAAAGACTTCATTAATGGTGACACCAAAGACATCTGCAATACGGAAAGCCAGTTCCAAAGATGGGGAATATTTTCCGGCTTCAACCGCCATAATAGTTTGCCTGGATACACCTGTCATTTCTGCTAATTCCTGCTGAGTCATTTCCTTGGCAAAAAAGCGCAAGGTGCGAATATTATTGGAAATGATTATTTTTTTAAGCATTACGAATTCCTCTCCTGAAATAGAACAGGTTGGCAAACCCTTCCAGGATGGAACCTATGCTGAATGAAATAAAGATAATATTCAACAGGACAGCACTTGAATAATTGAATACAATAGAAAATAATCCAAGCACGAAACCGATCCCAACAGTGATAAATCCGATTCTTTCTGATTTCAAACCTATCAGTCTTCCCATCTCATCTTCAACCATTTCTGCTTTGATGGATTTTTCTATCTCTTTTTCATCAAAATTTCCATCCTGGATTTTTTTCTGAACGGTAATGGAAATTGATAATAGAATATGAAACACAATTTGAAAAATAATGGTTGCAACAACACCAATCCCGATGAAAATGAGCATGGTAGATGCCCAGAATTTCAAATCATTGCTGGCAACAATACCGGATTGAGATTTTCCAAATGCATATATACAATATGCGATTAAAATGGCTGCTCCTGTTAAAATATTGGTGATTGTTCTTTTTTCCTGGTACGACATAATTTTCTAACTCCTTTTTGTTTATGATTACATACATAATGTATCATTAATTAAACTATATGTCAAGTTTTTTTAACATTAAGTATGTATTTTAATACAAAAAGAAATTAATGCCCACTATGTGCATGATTTATGAGATTGATCAATTCAAAAAAGTGTTATTTTGCCTCACGAAAAAACATTTCTGCGTGTTTTTCAATCATCACAACTGCCTTTTCAACCCCTTGTTCTGTTTGAATCTGAAGACCAATTTTGGCAGCTTTATTCTTAATTGCCTCTGAATTGGATTGTTTGATCGCTAAAATCAAATTTTCGGTGGTTGCTTTTTTGATGGGGATTGGTGCCGGACCGATCCCCATTTCCTCAATCCTTTTCCCCCAAAAGGGTTGGTCGGCTGCATGGGGAATGACGAGTTCAGGGATTCCGGCTCGTAATCCTGCAGCTGTTGTTCCAGCTCCACCATGATGGATCACCTGCTTACACCTCGGAAAGAGCCATTGGTGGGGAACAGATTCAATGCAAAATATGGTATCATTTTGAACTTCCGGTTGCCACCCACCCCATCCTGTCAATATGATTACCGTTTCCCTGAGACTTTTTGCTGCTGCCAGTATGGATCGAGTGATGCGTTGGTTCTCAGGGTTGACCATGCTTCCAAAAGTCACACAAATTGGAGGTTGACCAGAATTCAAAAAGCTGACTAGTTCAGAAGGTGGATTGTAGTTTTGTTCCTCCAGGAAAAAATAACCTGGCTGGTGAATTTGAGCTGTGCTCCATTCTTTTGGAGTTGACAGAATAAGTTGACTGATGGCGAATATGAGCGGGGTTTGAATTCGTGAGTTTGATGGTTTGAATGGCCAGAATAACTTTGCAGGAAAATCATCGGGAGCTTTCTTCCTTAATTGATAATATCCAGCATTTCCAATATGCCAGAACACTTTGGTGGAAAACCAATGGGAGAAATAATTAAACCAACCCATTTTCGAATGATTAACCCCAATCGCAGGAAATTGCCGTGTAGGCGCGAAAACTGGAAACATTTGAATGGAGATGTCCGGAATCCCTAATTCACAGGCATAACTATGCGCACCGGTAGTAAAGGCAAAGCTGTGAATGATCAGATCGGCTCCTACCAATGCTCTTCTTACCCCACGCACCACATCTGGCGCAATGCCAACGACATGCTTCTGCATACTCTGTACCATTTTGAAAGGGTTGCTTCCCGCCTGGTTAAGCAAAAGACTGAGTTCGTCCGGATCGCCTGCGAGAGGCTCACACTCAATGTCGTAAGACTTGATGAATTCAGAAAAGCGATGTGGAGCCGCTAAAACCACCTCATGTCCAGCATTTCTCAACCCGACTGCCAGAGCAAGAAAGGGTTGTACATCCCCCCGGGAGCCATAGGTCAGAATAGAAATTTTCACATAAACTCCAGTCAGAATTTTATGAATTTATTGTTTGAATCTTACACAAAGATGAACAATTGACAAATTAATTACTTGATCAAAAATTAACATCAGGTATTATCTATAATAAATAAACAAGAATTGATGTGTTATTCTATGAGATATATCCATCGTCAGGCAGTTGAATCTTTTCTTAAACATCATTTCCAATGTGACCATTGGGATTTCTCTCATCCGGGAGGTCAAGGGAAGGAGACTTATTTTGCCAAAAGTGTCAATGAAGATGTTTTCGTAAAAATTGGGTCTCAAGTTGCCAGATATCAAGCAATTACTTCAACAGGTTTAATCCCTCCTATTCTGACCAACGGGATTCTGGACGATGGCAGTTCCGTCATGGTACAGCAGTGGATTCAAGGTCGAGCCCCAACCCGACATGATTTTCGTATGCATCTTAATAAATTTGCAACTTCCATCCAGAAAATTCATCATTGTTCAGAAATTAGAGAAATCCTCCCGCCTGCCTTTTCAGATCAATTTAGCATCATTGGATTACAGGTATTGGAGGACATTCAAACCAGGTGGAAAAGATATAAATCTTCAGTTCCTGATTCTGTTAAATTCGTCGAGAGCGCAATAACACAATTACGGGAAAAGGTAAAGATGTTTACTGGCAGTGGGCTGGTCTCATCGCATAATGACATCAATAACAGTAACTGGATCATAACAGAGGAAGGACAACTCTACCTGATCGACCTGGATTCCATGTCGTTTGATGATCCAGCCCTCGATATTGGTGCAATTTTGTGGTGGTATTATCCACCTTCGTTGAGGCAAGAATTTATTAAAATCGCAGGATATACCAACCAAAAAGAATTTTCAAACCGCATGCAGGTCAGGATGGCGATGCATTGCCTGAACATCTGTTTGCCAAGAGACAACAGTTTTGATACATTTAATCCTGATACTTTTGGGGATGATCTGGAAGATTTCAAAGCTGTTTTATCCGGGAAGGAAAATCCTCAAGGGTACAATGATTGATTCTTCATTTGATTTAAAAATTTGAGCGACCTTAGATCCGTAATTGATTGGAGGATAAGATTTAATGTCAACCATAAATGAATCCCTCACAAAGAATAATCAACAGATGATTATTGATTTTAATGATGCATTCAATCAACATAATGTACCTGAAATGATGAGATTTATGAGTGATGATTGTGTATTTGAAAACACTTCTCCTGCCCCGAATGGAACGATTTATAACGGAAAAGTAGAGGTCACTACATTCTGGAAGGATTTTTTCCAGAGTTCCCCACATGCTCACATTGAAATTGAAGAAATTTTTGGCGCAGGTATGCATTGTGTGATGCGCTGGAAATATTCCTGGATTGAGACAAACGGTGACAAAGGGCATGTCCGGGGTGTGGATATTTTCAAAATTTCCAATGGTCTCATATCTGAAAAACTATCTTATGTAAAAGGTTGAATTTCTTAAAACAAGAAATCAATTTATTTACCAACTCAATAGTCAGGTTAATTTTGGAGATTGGAACATTAATATGGAAAAGATCGTTCAAATCAGAAAAATTTCTCTTGAATTTCTAAAACTGGTCTTTGAAATGAAAATCATTATGAGTCGTTTAAATGGCTCGGATAAGATTGTAATGATGTCTGAAGCTATGCGTGAAGCAGAAGGTTATTTCACGGAAAACCATAAGATCTTCGTTTATAAAATGAACAACAAAATGGTTGGTTTTTCTGTATTAAAGATTGAAGACACTGTAGTATGGTTGGATTGGCTGTATGTTGATCCGGATTACCAAGGGGGTGAGATTTCTTCAAAATTATTTGATCATGCCGAGGAATTTTCTAGAAAATTAGGAAACGATCAATTATATGTCTGGGTTCATCCGGACAACCACCGAATGATTGGATTTCTGAAGAAAAAAGGTTACGAAGTGTTGAACTTAATTGAAATTAAAAAGGTTAAAGCGAATATCAAAGAAAAAATTGAGATTCTTGGAAACGAATTCAAGTATTAGTGAATATCTCAGATAATCTGCAATTCATTTTCTTTTTTTAAGCAGGTTACTGGATGAAGGACAAAAATCAATAAAGACTATTCGATTTACTATCTTTATTTTTTTGGAGTTGTATAATCGTTAATAGTATTTCACATTTATTCAGTCGAGATTGGGAGGGATTATGAGTTTCTTGCGCAAGATTCTGGGAATTTTTGTGATGATTGCCGGCGTAATTGGTTTACTCCTTAGCCTGGCAGGACTGGTTGGAATCATTGTTGCAAAACCTGTTTTGAACACTTCCATAAATTCCACTATTGATACACTCGTCAGCAGTGTGGATACGAGTCAAAAGACACTGGATATTACTTATGATGCCCTGGGTGCGACTGTCAACAGTGTGAATGCTCTGGCAGATATGTTGGATTCGACTGCTTTAACTGTCGAAGATACGCAACCAGTCATCTCTAAGGTGAATGTCATGATGGCAGAACAATTGCCAGAAACGATTGGTACAGCAACTGATTCACTGATAGCAGCTGAAAGTGCAGCAAAATCACTGGAAAGCGCCATCAAGTCATTTGAGGTACTACAAGCCGTTTTAGGTACGACGCCATTTTTGAGCTCAGTGATTCCTCCTGCAGGGGAACCATACAACCCTGAAAAATCGTTGGCTGAATCCTTGAGTGATCTTTCAACCAGTATCGCGGACATGCCAGACACATTTATTGAAATGTCCACAGATCTGGATAAAGCGGATGATAATTTAGGACTGGTTAAGGACAGTATGAGCCTTATGTCAGAAAATGTTTCCCTTATCTCCGATAGTCTTTCTCAATATCAGATGATGATCAGCCAATCAAAAACATCCACGGATAATCTCAGTTCGATGCTCACAAATTTCAAAAACAATATCGGAAATATTATCAATATCGCATCGATTGTATTGATATTATTCTTCCT
>DAOUGX010000107.1:0-2213 GCA_034428855.1 Anaerolineaceae bacterium
GACCAACCGGTGTGGAACTGGCCGGAGCGATCGCAGAATTGGTGCGTATTTTACATTTGGATTATCCAACCATTAAGCCGACTGACACACAGGTGATTCTTCTGGAAGCAATTGACCGGTTGCTGGCGAACCTGGACCCCGTCTCATCCGAAGCCACATTAACCGCCCTGGCCAAAAAAGGTGTCCAGGTCAGGTTGAATACAATTGTAGATAGTTTTGATGGTCACATCATTCGATTGAATCATAATGGCATACTTCGTAGTAAAACACTTATTTGGGCTGCTGGTGTTAAAGCAGCATCACTCTTGCAATCTTTTGCGCAGGAAAAACTACCTCAATCGCGTATTCGAGTATTACCGACTCTTCAAATTCCTGAAGATAGATCCATATTTCTCATTGGAGATGCTGCTTATTTTCCAGACGAGACAGGTAAACCATTACCGATGGTAGCACCAGTAGCCATGCAACAGGCAGAGCATGCAATTTCAAATATGTTGCGGATGATGAAAAACCAACCTTTAATCCCGTTTCGATACAAAGATCTTGGATCCATGGCAACCATAGGGCGAAATCAGGCGGTTGCTGAACTGTTTGGTTTGAAAATGCGGGGCTGGATCGCCTGGGTAACCTGGTTATTTGTTCACCTGATGCAACTGGTAGGGTTCCGTAACCGGTTGGTCGTTTTGGTCAACTGGGCATGGCAATATATTTTTTATGATCGGGCTGTACGAATGATTGAAAATGGCGCATGTGAATGTTCTGAGTCAATGAATGCTGGACCCATTCATGAATCCTGACCACCCCCAAAAGTAAGTGCCACTAATATGAGGAAAATTCGTATATCTATTAAGGAACTTTTCAAGAGATTAAACCGTCTAAGTAGATGTTAGGGTAGAAAAACGAAAATCTGAGTCGATGGTGTAGCACTTCGATTGACTTCCATGAAAGATGTTTTTCTTTGAAGAGTTACCTGGTTGAATGACCAGGTCAAATCCAACCATCTGTCGGAATTTATCTCTTCTAATAGCCGAACCTTAACGAATGTTGTGGTGTTATTGTTAACATAACCGAATCAAAGAGTAATCATTTGGAATTTGCAAGAAAGAAGAGGTTTGTCATGGCCGGGATCGTTTATATTGTTGTTGGTTTCGTTGTTGTCATGTTCACTGCTTTGAGTGTAGTTAATCTCAAATCAGAGAGATAGTCCAGATAGGCATATAGAAGAATGTCTTTTGTCTTATCTGCTTGTATAAATTATTTGCGACAATCATTGGTTTAATACCTTCGATCTGTTTGTTTCCCCCTTTCTAAATCTCCTGAGGATCACCTCAGGAGATTTTATTTCCAAAGTAATTATTGGGAAATTAATTGATAAATATGTTGAATGTGATCTTTTTCATGCCATAGAATACGCCTTAAAAGTTTTCTGGGGCTCCAGAACTCACCATTTTTTCCGAGCACCAATTCTTTCTCAAATAATTGTGGTAATTTTTCTTTTACCTGAGCTCGGATCACTTCCAGGCGTATTAGTGGATCTTTAGGTACCTGATCGCGTGTCAGGTCTGTCAGGTTTAACCGATCCAGATACCACCATTCCGCGCCACCGATGTGGTTCACGATACCCAGGATATTCCAGCGTTCACCTGAAAATTTCCGGGTACGCACATCCTCCGATATTCCTGCTAATAAATCCATCAAATCCTTACGGGACCAATCCATCAGCATTAATCCCTGTCTTACTTCCTCTTCCTTCAATGGTAACCAGTCATTCTGAAACCATGCATTCACCGAATAACCATCTTCAGAGGTGAATTCGTATTTTTCATTTATATAATAAACTTTATAGCTTTCGATCAGGCGAACATCGATATCATTAATTTCATTCAACCAGGAATTATTTCCCGCTCTGAAATTGACCCAATGTTGATAAGCGATGAAGGCTTGCGGCATTCGCAATAATGCTTCGGTTTCATCTTCCCCATAAGAGAAACAACCTGGGTAATCCAGAGCTAAAGCCAAAACTCGATTTTCATAATTTAATTCCAGTGCTGTTCTTAATTGCATTAATTTATCCTCCATCCATTAAAGAGTTTCCGAATAGTATCAGGTATTTAGATCATGGACCATTAACGAACCTATCAGTCTTTTAATTTACTTTTTGATCAGTGTACAATAAGAGTTATAAAATTTGAAACTTTTTTCACGATTATTTC
>DAOUGX010000108.1:0-2318 GCA_034428855.1 Anaerolineaceae bacterium
GGGCAAGTCAGGAATCAAATTCTGTTCAAGTCAAAGAAGCGATCTCCGGTATACCTATCCGAAGAGCGATGTTAACACAATTTCAAACACTTGAGTACAACCAACGCTTATCAGATGCAGTGGATGCAATTCTCACCGGCTATCAACAGGATTTCCCGGTTATGCGTGGGGATGAAATGGTTGGCATATTGACGCGATCATCCTTAGTGAACGGTCTGGCAAAAGATGGACCAACCGCAAATATCGCCAGTGTTATGGATCAATCTTTTATTACCGCTAATGCCAATGAGATGCTGGAAAGAGTGTCTGAAAGATTACAGAGTTGTGGTTGTCATACCGTGCCAATTTTTGAAAATGAACAACTGATAGGTTTAGTAACCATGGATAATATTGGTGAGTTTTTAATGATTCAATCAGCGCTGAAACGATCCTCAACAAATGCTATGAATTAGTCACTTTTTTTCTAGATTAACAAAAGGAGAAACGGAGCTCGACAATTGAGCTCCGTTTCAATAAATTACGAATCAGGTCCTTATACGTTTGATTTGTTATGGTACTGATTCTTCAACCAGGAACAATAGAGCTTCAGTAAATTGGGTGGCTCCACCACGATTGCCTGTCCCACGATCACCATTGGTCACTAACATTAAACCGAGTTCTGGTGTGTTACCAGGGAATAAACCAAAATCATATACTGATAAACCATCTGGATCACTTGTCATACCAGATACATCTGAAGGAACACCATAGAACCGTTCACCCAATGGGGTTACTGTAAGGTTTTCAACCAGGTCTCCAGGACCACCAAAATAGAAATCCTGTGCAACCACATCCATATCCACCTGATTTGTTAACATATCGGCAGCATTCATACCTATTTGTTCACCGCAAATTAGTAAAACTGTGTTTCCTGTATTGGTAGCGTGTTCTGCAAAGAAGAATGCTGAGGCTGATCCGGTTGCCAGGTTTAACACCCAGGTCAATTGGCGTCCATCCGTGATTGTTCCTAATCCAGATGCATCACGATTAAGGACAACAAAATCGTCAACACCGTCCTGATTAGTATCCAACCAGACCTGATGACTTACTGGAAGCAATTGCTGTTGAGTTTCCCAGGTATTGATGGCAAATGCCCAAAGGAAGGACGCATTCGCTGAGCAGAATCCAGCTGGAACAGGATAAGTATTAATACCCACTGCCCGGATATCGGGAGTTGGAGATTGCTGACCCAAGCCACCTTCTGGTAAATAATCACTTTGGGCTAACAGTGCATACGCATCATTCTGGGCAGTTCCTACTCCGGTATTATTCAGTCCAATCACCTGAGGGAACGAACCCGGAATTAATGAAGTTGTGTCAGGTATAACACGAGCATCCTTGCGAGGTAAGACATGCCATGGTATTTGAAATGCGTGTTTTCCATCACTCAAAACCAGGTAACCATCGTATTCATTGGTTGTCAGGGTATTCGGATCTGCTCCTGAACTTCCCGAGTTCATGAAATTACCTCTTAATTGAGATCCATTAATTGTCAATGTGACATCAAAATAGGTAAATGTGCCTTTACCAGATTTTACTTCTACTGTAGAAGGTGCTGAAACAGTCACTGCTCCGTTAGCCATATCATCTGCAAACCTAAAAGTAGGCGTCACCGAGTAGGTATGTTTCTTATTATCCAGATTTCGAACCTTAACTGTTTTTGTTATTGTAACAACCTGATCAGCCACATCGACAAAACCAAAACTAAGTGAAGCTGAGGGCACATCATTATCCCAGGCTACTACTGGAGCTACCAAAGCTCGATCCACTCGCACTTCTCCACCACCAATACGTGTGATGGGTGCTAAGGTTCCCAATAATGCATCATTAAGAACATTTGTCTCCGCATTATTCATCAACAAAGCTTTGACCTGAACCGGTGTTAATCCCAATCCCAAACCATTTCCGGATGATGTACCTTTGGCTGTGGTCTTTGTACCACCAAAGCCTTGTAATACCAAAGCGGCGGAACCAGAAACCATTGGGGCTGCACCAGAGGTTCCTCCAAATGGACCTTCGCCCGTACCGGTACCAGCAATGGCTGAAACTGAAGCACCTGGCGCACCAATCTCTGGTTTAATCAGCGTTGTATTCTCATGTTGTGGACCTCGTGATGAACTGCCTACCATTGTACCAGCTAAAGAAACGCCAAAACTTGGATCTAAACGAACCACTGTATTTGGTAAGCCAGTTCTTAATCGATTCGCGACTGACTGACTAACCATGAAGCCTGGTATATTTATGGGTCGGTCACCACCATCACCACCTTCAAATGGATC
>DAOUGX010000109.1:0-4753 GCA_034428855.1 Anaerolineaceae bacterium
GTTGCCGGATTATCTCTCTTCAATATAGATCAATCGATATCACTGGCATTTGCTTTAATCATGCATATTTCCCAATTTGTAATAATAGCCATTCTTGGTTTATATGCTTTGAGTAAAGATGGTTATTCCCTAAAAAATCTTTTTAACGAATTAGTACAATTCAAAAACAGTATTCGAACAGAGAAAAAAACCGGAGAGATAAATGACTAAGAAATATTTAATCACTGGAGGGGCGGGTTTCATAGGTTCCAATTATGTTGCCAGATTACTGCGTAGAGGCGATGACGTCACTATATATGATAATCTTACTCGCCGAGGTTCGAGGTTGAATCTGAGCTGGTTAAAATCGCTAAATAAGAGCTCATTTACTCTAATCGAAGCTGATATTCGTGATTTTGGTCGTATCTGTCAAGCTGTTGAAGATGTAGATGTAATTGTTCATTTAGCCGGGCAAGTAGCTGTTACAACTTCGGTTATAAATCCAAGAGACGATTTTGGGACGAATGCAGAAGGCACGTTTAATGTTCTTGAAGCGGCTCGAAATTCCCAAAAAAATCCAATAATTCTGTATTCATCTACAAATAAGGTGTATGGTGCGATGGATGAAATTGAAGTTGTGGAAAATGAACAAAATTATCGCTATAAGGAATTGCCTTTTGGCATTTCAGAGAAATTTCCTTTGGATTTTCATTCTCCTTATGGTTGTTCAAAAGGATGTGGTGATCAATATGTTAGAGATTATCACCGCATATATGGATTGCCGACTGTCGTGTTACGCCAAAGTTGTATTTATGGTCCTCGTCAATTTGGTGTAGAAGATCAAGGTTGGTTGGCGTGGTTCATCATTGCAGTATTGACTGGCAGACGAATATCAATTTATGGAAATGGTAAACAGGTTCGTGATGTTTTATATATTGATGATTTATTAGATGCCTATGATGCTTGTGTTGATCACATCGAGGTTTCCGCTGGGAAAATTTACAACCTGGGTGGTGGACCTGACCAAATGATTTCAGTCTGGAAAGAATTTTCGCCAATTTTAGAAGAAATGTTGGGTAAAAATATTCAGGTTGAATGGGGAGATTGGCGACCTGGTGATCAAAAAATCTATGTTTCTGACATTCGAAAAGCTGAAAAAGAATTAAATTGGAAACCAAAAATCTCAGTTCGTAATGGATTACAACAATTATTTAACTGGGCGAAAGATAATCTGGAATTATTTTCTACATAAAAAAGCATGAAAATTCTCATTGTCTTAACTTATTACCGCCCACATACCAGTGGTTTAACGATTTACGCTGAACGTTTAGCCAAAGCACTGGTACAACGCGGTCACTCTGTCACCGTATTAACATCACAATTTGACAAATCGCTTCCTCAAAATGAAATATTAGATGGGGTGAATGTCGTTCGTGTTCCGGTTTTATTCCGGATTAGTAAAGGAGTGATTATGCCTTCCTTTGGGTGGTTGGCAACTAAAATGGTGTTAGAACATGATGTTGTTCAACTCCATTTACCTCAATTTGATGCAGCTGGAGTTGCTTTGAGGGGAAGAATATTTAAAAAGCCAACAATCATCACTTATCATTGTGATTTGATCATGCCTTCCGGATTCCTTGCTTGGATCGCGAATAAAGCAGTTTTATTGATGAATGAATTGGCTGCGATTTTTGCCCACAAAATTCTCACCTACACACGCGATTACGCTGAAAATTCATCATATCTCAAACGTTACTTGAAAAAACTCAGTGTTGCCTTACCACCAGTCGTTTTGCCTGAAATTACTAAAGAATTGGCGGAAAATTTCCAATTACAAAATAACCCGGACGGTCGCAGACCAGTCATAGGCATGGCAGCCCGATTTGCAACCGAAAAAGGTGTCGAGGTTTTATTAAATGCGCTTCCATCTGTCTTGAGAGAATTTCCTCAAACAATTGTCCAATTTGCAGGGCCATATCAAAATATAGTTGGTGAGGAAAAATACTTTCAGCGGTTGGAGGTGAGAATATCTGCCTATGTTGAATCAGGAAATTGGAAATTCGTTGGCGTATTGAATCCCGAACAAATGGCAGCTTTTTATCCAAATTTGGATATATTAGTCATGTCTAGTTTGAATTCTACCGAGGCGTTTGGTTTAGTACAAATAGAAGCAATGATTAATGGTATACCTTGTGCGACTTCCAATTTACCAGGCGTGAGACAGCCGGTAGAAATGCATAAAATGGGTGAGATATTTCCAATTGGAGATTCGAACTCTTTAGCAGATTCGATTATTAAAATTTTAAGAAATTCAACCCAATATAAAAAGAATATTGAAGAAATTAAGGCACTTTATGAACCAGACAGGGTGGCAAGAGAGTATGAAAAATTGTTTGAAATCATAGATAAGGAAATCAAAAAATCATGAAGGTTGCTCAATCTGGAGTAGCAAACAATAAGGATTACTTGTGGCTTCAAATTAAGGAAATGCCGTATTTCCGTGGAATTTTAAGAGCTGTGGAAGCTCGTTTTTACCAGGAAATTCCATTAATAAAGCCAATTTTAGATTTGGGTTGCGGTGATGGTCACTTTGCTTCAGTCGCATTTAATGGTTCAATTGATTTTGGTATTGATCCCTGGAGAGGTCCAGTACAATTAGCAAAGAAATACAGCACGTATGATACTGTGATAAATGGGTTGGGTAACCAATTGCCATTTCCTGATGGTTATTTTTCCACAGTGATCAGCAATTCAGTTTTAGAACACATTGAAGATTTAGATGCAGTCATCGAGGAAGTTAATCGAGTTTTAAAACCAAATGGGACCTTTATTTTTTGTGTACCTAATCAAAATTTTCTCGCAAATTTATCCATTTCAAATTTTTTTGATCAAATTGGACTGAAATTTCTAGGTGATCGATATAGAAATTTATTCAATTTTATTTCCAGACATCATCATTGTGATTCACCTGAAATTTGGGATAAGCGGTTAGCTAGGTCTGGTTTTTATATTGATCGTTGGTGGCATTATTTTTCTCCTAAAGCGTTGCATGTTCTGGAATGGGGACATTATTTTGGTTTACCATCTTTGATTTGCCATTTTTTATTCAAGAAATGGATTATTGTTCCTGAAAAGTGGAATCTGATCATAACAGATAAAATAACACGAAAAATTTATCAGGAAGATTCAGAACATGAAAATGGGTCCTATACTTTTTACGTCACACACAAAACTGAGCAATCACAGATAAATAATTTTGAGAAATTCGATAGGATATAATAATTAGAAATTTCATCCGATGAGTGATATGAACGAACCGAGTTTACTAGACTATATTAAAGCAAAATTAATGCCATGGAAGTATTCCATCTCGGAAGAATATCTCCACACTCAAACCATAAATATAAACCAACCTGAGATTAATGAAGATCAAAATCAAGAACTGAAGCCGGAAAAGAAACTTTCCATAAAAAATAAATGGATCCATTTCAGGCTGTTTATTTCCTTTGTTATTGCCATCGTTGGACAATCTTTTTTGGAACCACCGGATCGAAATACGCCAATCGCACTTTTATTTTTCTTAATCAGTATTATTTTGGTTATTTGGACAGCTTTATCTAGAGACGATTTATTTGATTACTCAAACGAAACTCATTCAGGTTCCTTCGAATTTAATTTAACTTCTTCAAAATTATATTTATTAGGTGCCAGTTTCGTTTTCATCATTTTGGCATTTTTAGCTTTTCGTAAAAATTCAAACAATGAAATTCTTTTTAATTTTCTTAATTTGACATTATGGGCTTTTTCTTTTGCGTTTTTCATCTTTGCTCTTTTTGACTTTGAAAACTTAAAGAAAAAGATTACTACCTTCAAGAATATTATTAGCCAAAATCATATCAACCTAAAAATATCCCCCTGGATAATCGTTATAATAATCTCCACCATAATTGTTATTTTTTTCCGATTTTATCGGCTTAATGAAGTGTTGGGGGAGATGTTCAGTGACCATGCCGAAAAATTATTAGATGTTAATGATGTTTTAAATGGAAAATTTCCTGTATTCTTTATCCGTAACACAGGGAGGGAATTTTTTCAATTTTATTGGACCGCCTTAGTAGCAATCATTTTTAAGACTGGCATATCTTTTATGAGTCTTAAAATCGGCACAGCATTGGCTGGATTCTTAACATTACCCTATATTTATTTATTGGGGAAAGAATTACGAAATAAATGGGTTGGAATAATTGCTTTCTTATTTGCCGGGATCGCTTATTGGCCCAATGTAATATCTCGAGTTGGTCTTCGGTTCCCTTTATACCCATTATTTGTTGCTCCTACGCTGTTTTATCTTATCAGAGGCATTCGACAAAAAAGGAAAAATGATTTTATTTATAGTGGAATTGCTTTAGGTCTTGGATTACATGGGTATAGTTCAACAAGATTTTTACCGATCATCGTTATGGTAGCAATCCTTTTATTTTTGATCCACAAACAATCCAAAGGAATTAGGAATCAAACAATAAATGCGTTCATACCTCTAGTAATTGCCAGCTTTATCATTTTTTTACCACTATTTAAATATGCACTGGTCAACCCTGATATGGTTGGTTACAGAATGATGACCAGACTGACATCCACTGAAAGAGAAATTACTCAACCTGTCGTTGAAATATTTCTAAAAAATTTATGGAATGCTGAAACGATGTTTTTTTACTCCAATGGAGGTACCTGGGTTCACTCCATTCCAAATCGACCAGCGCTGGATACGATCAGT
>DAOUGX010000110.1:0-1968 GCA_034428855.1 Anaerolineaceae bacterium
GTCGCCGGCTTGATGGGAAAACATCCATCTGGTTTGGCATATTTTGCAGATAAACCGCTCAATGAACCAAAAGATCTCGAAGGCAAGGTGGTTGCATTGGCTCCTGGTGAAGCCTTCGCTGTTATTTACCCTGCATTCGCAGAAAAATGGGGCATTGACACCAATCTGGTTACAACGGTAAATCTGGATACTTCAGTCAAAAACCAGGCATTTTTGGAAGGTGACATTGATATTTTGCCGCTCTACATCAACAATGAACTTCCTTTAATTCGCACCATGACAGATAAAGAAATCAATGTACTCATGCCTGCTGATTATGGCTTCAACACGATTGCCAATGGAATTATCACCCACCAGGATACGATCGACAACAACCCGGATCTGGTCAGACGCTTCGTTGCTGCTGTAATTAAAGGCTACCAATACACCCTGGAACATCCAGAAGAAGCCTTGGAAGCCATTAAATTAAGATCAACCGAATTAGCCGGTCAACCTCAGGAAGTTTTATTGGAACAGGTGAAATTAACCATGACACTGATCCATAGTGAAGCAACCGAAGGAAAGCCGATTGGCTGGATGGCTGATGAGGACTGGAATCGCACCCTGGATTTGTTATTTGAAACCGGTGGTATCGAAACCCGCCCTGCTAATGAGGATGTATTCACCAACGAATTTATTCCAGCAGAATAATGCCTGAATAAATGAATGACATGGTAGTCTAATTTTCTCAACAGAAGATTAGACTACCACGACCACTAAACTTTGAATAAGAAAGCAGGATTATGGCAAAAGAATTCTTTTCACCCGACTCAGTACATGACCCGATCTGGCCTTATGCGCATGCAGTTAAAGTAGGCAAGACAATTTACATTTCGGCTCAATTACCACTGGACAAAGATGGAAAATTAGTTGGTCCAGGCGACGCGGCAGCCCAGGCGGAGCAGGTATTTACCAACCTGCAAAATGTGTTGCAGGCAGCAGGAGCCACCCTGGATGATGTGGTTAAACTGACCACTTATTTATTGGATTTCAGTTATCGACCGGCTGTTATGGAAACACGCAATCGTTTTTTTGGAAAGCATCGTGCTCCCAGTATTTTAGCCATCGTAAATGATTTACCGGTGGAAGGTGCTGTGGTGGAAGTTGATGGTATTGCCGTGGTGGATGATTAATCATGCATTCTGATCGGAAATACATACTGCCTGCTGGTTGTCCGCAGCCTGTGTCTTATTACTCGCATGGGATTCATTTGGGAAATCAATTGTATTCCGCCGGGCAGACATCACGTGATCCCTCCGGTCAACTAATTGGCGTTGGAGATGCTGAAATACAGGCCACCCAGGCGTTTCATAACCTGGAACTGGTACTGGCAGAAGCGAATATGCATTTCTCGGATGTGGTCCGGTTGAATATTTTTCTCAAATCAAGAACAGATTTACCCACCATCCTGAATGTGATGAAGAAGAATTTCAAAGACCACAAGCCAGCGCTAACCATTGCAGAGGTGAGAGGTCTGGCATATCGAGAATATTTACTGGAAGTTGAAGCGATTGCGGTGCAAGATTAATGGATAAGGATTTTTATGAGTAGAATTGTAATCTCCCCGGATAATGTACATAAACCCACAACTTACTATTCTCATGCGGTTCAACTGGAGGATGTGGTTTATACTGCCGGACAGGCTCCGCATGTTTTCAATGGCGATGTCTGGCCAAAGCATGATCCAGAAGGACAGGTCAAATGCACGTTTGAGAATTTGAAATTGGTTCTCAATGCTTCGGATTCAAAATTTGAAGATATCGTTCGTTTGAACGTTTTTGTTCGAGATCGGGAAGTCATCCCTCATTTTTGGCGGGTAGCCAAAACCTACCTGGGAAACAACCAACCAGCGGTGACGATTTCAGTGGTTCGTGGTCTGGCTGGTCCCGATTATTTGCTGGAGTGTGATGCGATTGTCGATAGACCTTA
>DAOUGX010000111.1:0-3576 GCA_034428855.1 Anaerolineaceae bacterium
TTGTGGAAATCAATTGATAAATTTTGCAGATCTCATTCGGTGGTATTTTTAAAGGTAGAACCCGATTCGTTTATAAATACGGATGAAAAAAATCACCATATGGATAAATTATTTATAATTGGGAAACCAATTCAGCCAAGAAGAACTATCGAAATTGATTTATCTGGAGATGAGAATATCTGGCTGGAAAGGATGAAGCAAAAAACCCGGTACAATATAAAGTTGGCTGCCAAAAAAGGAATTCAAATTGAAGAATCAGACAATATCTCAATTTTTTATGATTTGGTAATAGAAACAAGTAAGCGGGATCAATTCGGTGTGCATTCAAAAAAATATTATCAATTGGCATTTGATTTACTAAAGCCTGAAAATAAAGTTGGATTATTATTAGCAAAATATGAGGATTCCCCATTAGCTGGATTGATGGTCTTTCGGTCTGGAGAACGCGCCTGGTATTTTTATGGTGCGTCCAATAATGTAGAGAGAAACCGAATGCCAACATATTTACTTCAATTTGACGCCATGAAGTGGGCAAAGTCATTTGGATGTAAAATGTATGACCTTTGGGGAATTCCTGATGAAGATGAAGAAACATTGGAAAAGGATTTTGAGAAAAGAGCCGATGGGTTGTGGGGTGTTTATCGATTCAAAAGAGGATTTGGGGGAAACATTCAAAGGGCACAATCTGCGTATGATCGAGTATATCAACCAGTATTTTATTATTTTTTCAATTTGTTTCAAAAATTAAGAAATCAGATCAACTAAATTGTGATTTGAAATCAACCATCTGGAATTTTATGAAAAAAAATCCACATTATGAAATAATTAATTCGGACCAATGGGATCAATCTATAAAGAATTTTAAGAATTTACATTTTTTTCAGACCAATTTATGGGTAGAACTAAAAAAAGAAAATGGATGGAGACCTTTTTATCTAATTTGGAAAAATAGTGATGGTATTGAAATTGGAGGAGCAATAGTTCTGGAACGAACTATTCAAATTCTTAAAATTATTACCATGAATATTCTATACAGTCCAAAAGGCCCATTATTCAATACTTCGAATGAAAATGAAATGATCTCAATCTTAAAAGGATTGAAAGAATTTTCAAAATCAAGAAAAGCGATCTTTATTAAAGTTGATCCTGATATAGTCATTGATCTTCAATATGAGATTCCCGAAGACTATCAACTTTTACAAATTTATCCCAATTTTTGTAAATTATTGAGAAGTGAAAAATGGGTAGAATCAAGAGAACAAATTCAATTTAAAAATACAATTTTGATTGATCTTCACAAGAACGATGATGATTTGCTGATGAGAATGAGACAGAAAACCCGCTACAACATAAGGTTGAGTGAAAAAAAAGGCGTACAAGTCAGAATAGGAGATCACTCAGATTTTAATTCTTTATTTCAACTTTATGCTGAAACTGCTATCCGAGATCAATTTATCATACGATCAAAACAATATTACTTAAGAGTCTGGAATTCTTTTTATGACTCCGGTTTATGTGAACCATTAATTGCTGAAAAAGATGGCGAAATATTAGCAGCAGTGATAATTTACTTTTATTCGGATCGAGCTTATTACGTTTATGGAATGTCTTCAGAAAAAAACAGAAACTTAATGGCTACATATCTTCTCCAATGGAAAGCTATTCAAAGGGCAAAAGATAAAGGTTGTATATTATACGATTTTTGGGGAGCGCCTAATGAAATAGATGAAACAGATCGCATGTGGGGTGTTTATAAATTTAAATTAGGTTTTAATGGGGCGTTTATAAAGACAATTGGTGCCTGGGATTTTCCTAATAATAGAATGTTGTACTTCATGTATCATCTCGTTTTGCCAAGAATTCTAAGTATTATGAGGAAAATCGGATTTAAAAGAATCCAGGAAGAAATTGAGTAATTATTATTTTCGTTGTGGACGCCAATCCGGTCCAAAATCAAAACTTAAATCAGATGTTAGTTGGGTTAAATTTGCTCCGTTTATTGTTGCGATGTAAATTTCGTGGTTTACGCCATCTGGCCAGCTCTCAAAGACAATCCATTGCCCATCTGGCGAAACAGTTGAATCTACTGATGGACTAAAACTGGTTTGCCCAGTAGGTGGAATTCTAAATTCAACGTTTACTCCAGCATCTTCAACTCTTTTTCCAACAAAATATGGCAGACTTCCAGCTCCATTGTTTTGATGGGTGAAAAGGATAATTTTGTCATCCTTTGACCAATCGGGATATATGAAATCAATATTACTTTTGGAAGCAAAGATATAAGCATCTGACTTTTCAAAATTATGGATCCAAATTTCATCATTTGCTATCCTGCGTACAAATAGTAAATTTTTACCATCTGAAGACCAGGATGGTTGTCGATCTCGCCAACGGGAAGATGTAATTTCCTGTAAAAAGTTTGAATTTAAATTGTAAATATATATATGTAACATTCTTTCTTTGGTTGTTGGGTGGTTTCCAGGTCTAAAGGATGAAAATGCGATGGATGAACCATCTGGTGACCAAACTGGATCAAAGTCGCCAGACGGATCGACTGGCAAAGGCAATGGACTAATCTCATTTTTAATAATATCAAGAATAAATATTCTCGCACCTTCATATAATTCTTTTTTAGAATTACAAGGAGAAATAAAGACGATTTTCGTTCCATCTGGAGACCAATCAGGTTGACAAGCACCATCACGAAGTTCTGTCAATTTTTGTTTATTTGCTCCATTAACATCCATCATCCAAATTTGCATTACATCATCTTGATGATTTGAAGCATATGCTATATAACCAGATCCTCCTCCAATAAAACTGTTTTCTTCAGGTGTACTTTCTGTTGGAGTTTTGAATAATTCTTTCTCATTATATTCGGTAGACTTAAAAGTTGGAATAAAGGGTGGAGGAGTTTGAATTTCGCTACTAGTGATTTGTATCTGCTCGAGAGATTGTTGACTGTAGAATTTAGTAAAAAGAATATTTTTTATATAAGGAATTTGAGAACTAATTAACAAGATAAAAAGAAATAATATTGCTCCGTAAATAATAAATTCTTTCTTGCTGTCTGGTTTCCTATTTTCTTGATTATTAATTGATTTGATAAGAGGCTGTGAAATTCCAGTTTTTATGGATACGTGATTGTCATTGGGTGGAGGAGGAGTAACCAAACCAATATTTTTAGAGGAAATTTGGTAATTTCCCTCAGACAACAAAGCTGTGAAAAATTCTTCTGCAGTTTGAAATCGGTTCTCAGGATCAGTCTCTAAAGCTTTTAATATAATTCTTTCGAAGGATTCTGATATCTCTGGTCGATATCTTCTCACAGGTGTTAATTTTTCTTTTCCTGAAATTCTATTTAGACTCTCCTCAGGTATCATTCCTGTAAGAGCAGCATAAAGCGTTGCTCCTAATGAATAAATATCTGATCGTTCATCTGTGGGCCCTTTGCCATATTGTTCAGGTGGAGAATAACCTGGAGTCATTGCTCTTGCGCCAGTAGCTGTTTGTTGATTTAACTCGAATACTTTTACCAATCCAAAATCAACCAGGACGACATTTCCTTCCGGTGTA
>DAOUGX010000112.1:0-2533 GCA_034428855.1 Anaerolineaceae bacterium
AATGGTGATGATTGCGAGAACTAATATGACGATTGCCACAAACCGCATGAAATACTTTTCGAGTTTTTTACCTAATTGGGTTGTGAAATAGGCAACCGCAAAGAAAACAGGACTCGTTCCTAAAGTAAATGCAAACATCAAAGCCATACCCTGGAATGGATTGCCACTCCCTAGTGCGACTGCCATCATCGCCTGGGTAACGCCACAGGGAATCAAAACCGTTAAAAATCCCAAAAAAGCCGGAGAGGTAAGATCGGATCCATTCGCTTCGCTCGCAGTTTTTCTTATCTTTTTTCTGATAAACGCGGGAGGTTCGAAAGCAAAATATCGAAAGATTGGGTGTACATTCAACATTCGTAAGGCAGTCCCCAGCATAAAAACACCAATAATGATTTGTAAGATCGCACGCGCGAAAATGGATAATTGAAACATTTGCCCAACCAATCCAAGCAAAAAACCGAGACCTGAATAAGCCAACAATTTTGCCAACAAAAAAACCAGAATTGGAATCGCAAATTGAGGTTTACCTGATTTTTTATGAATTCTTTTATGGGCATCTTTATATTGCACCATATTTTCAATTTGATGGGATAACGAGCTGGCTAATAACCCTCCCTGGACAGCCAGACAGCTCAACCCGCCAGTGGTTAACCCTGTGATAAAAGCTATCATAATAGTTTCCAAAGTAAATCTCCATTTGTATTTAAAATTCTGTGGCCATACATTTGAACCAAATGCAGTTTAGCACGCATAAAGCCTTTGATCTATAGGCATAATTGCCCGGTAAGAATGCATAGATCGCCTATTGTTGTAGGGTATTTCAGCAGTTAAGATTGAAAAGCATGTAAAACATTGATTGAGAGGAGTAAGAGCATGATTAAAAAATTCAAAAAATTAGCCATGGTTGGGTTGCTGACGCTGTCCGTTTTGTTGGCAGGGTGTAATCTTCAAACAACTTCAGGAGGTTCATTTGCGGAGATCCCGGCAGGCAAAGCATATGCGGAAGGAAAAGAAATTTATTTTTCTCATACAGAGGTTTCTGATCCGCAGATCGCGGAAACTTTAACGAATATGATGAAATCCCCGGTTTTCTACGTTCCTTCACTGGCATCAGTACCGGAAGAAGCACTTGCCAATGTGTATGTTTTCGAAAATGGTATTAAAGGCGATGGTCCTTTAGGTTTTCAACCGGATGTCTTTGATAATCCCCCTGGAACCGATGGTTATTCACCGTTACGCCAGATCATTCTGGTTAAATGGGTTGAGGGTGATAAAGCCAGTGAACTTAAATCTGTGGCTGAAATCACACAGGCTGAAAGTGAGGGTAAGCTTACCACCAGTGTGCCTGGAGTTGTCGTCAATATGCCTTTCATCGTCTGGGATGGTGGAAAAAGATAATCACTTCTATTTTACTAATAAAAAACTGTTGAACTTCAACAGTTTTTTTATTTTAACAATGCACCCTGCCTTTAAGGTCGATCCCGGCTTCGATCGCTTCCAGAGCTGCCTGCTCACCCAGCCCGATCAACTGGATGCCTTTATCAATGGTATGCTGGTAGACTTTTGGCATGTCATTCAGGTGGGGTTGCGAGAGCTGGATGGCGTGTAAGCCGTGCATCCCGCCCAGCAGACTGATGAAGTGATCCCCTTTTCCACAGAAATGGATGGCACCACCACCAAACGCATCCAGCAAGCGCTGATCGTATGGCAGGATGAATTTTTCGTACATGCGACGCGAGAAATTGGTACCGGAATCATCACGCAGCATAATGGTGCCTTGATGCAGCATCCCCCAATGCACATTCCCTTCGGACTGGAAAGGGACAACCTGCTCCCAGGCGCGCATGAAGGCGGTATAGGTCTCACAGACCAGGTCCAGAAAAGCATGCACAATCTCCGGATGGTCGATTACATCCAGAAAGAGCCGGCTGCCCCACACCAACTCGCAGATGTCCATGGGTCCTTGCAGGTCAGGGTGATACACATGCACATATTTTCCAATTTTTGGGAATTTTTGGCCAATCTGCTTAAAATATTCCCCCATGGCAAAAACTCTCTCTCCATAACCCTTGGTTAAATCCGGCACGCCCTGCTTAATCAGAGTTTGAATTACATCCAGATTGTTCAGTGGATGGGAGATTGGCAGGGTATTAGCGCTCTCTTCCATTAAAAAAGGCTGAACTCCGAACAAAAGCGGGATGATGCTGGTGCCATAATTACAACGCACATTCAGTAAATTACCATCTGCCTGTTCCAGCTGCTGTGAACACAGGCGATATTGCTGCAGCGCCATCTGGTCAAAATCCCCCAATGTGCTATTGATGGATACTTCAGGCCAATCGGTTTTCGTTTTTGAAGGATGTACTCGCTTTGGATGAAAGATTGGGGTATGGCATCTGCCATGTATGAAATCCAGCCAGGATTGGAATAAACGGTCTTCTTCCTGTGGGTCGATGCGAGCTTCCAGATCTTCCAGGCAGCGTTCCAGGGTGGAATTCATCTACAATCACCTCATAAAGCTAAAGTACTCAAT